>CAKPAK010000056.1 GCA_934132915.1 uncultured Bacilli bacterium | reverse complement strand
GCTACAACAAAATCATCGACATTTGGAAACGCACCAACAATGTGCTTTCAAAAGAGATGATGAATTTAGTGCAAAAGACCAATACGAGAAATTATTGATTATGCCCATCAAAAAGGAATTCTAGTTGTTGTGGATGGAGCACAAAGTATTAGCCACTTAAAAACAGATGTAATACTAGATGATATTGATTTCTTCGTAACAAGTGCCCACAAGATGTATGGGCCAACTGGTATTGGTTTTTTATACGGGAAATTTGCCTTATTAAATGAAATGCAACCAATGAATTACGGAGGTGGCATGAATGCCATGTACCTAAAAGATGGCTATATAGAACTTCGAGAAGTACCAACTAAATTTGAAGCTGGTACACAGAATATCGCTGGTGTTATAGGAATGGGAGCCGCAATTGACTACCTACAAAAAATAGGAATCAACAAGATTATAAAATATGAACATGAATTAAAAGAATATCTATTAAGTAAATTAGCTACACTAGATAACATCATTCTCTATAACCAAAACACCCCAGGAAGTATTGTAACCTTTAATGTTAAAAATATTTTTAGTCAAGATACCGCTGTTTATTTAGATAAACACCATATTTGTATTCGTAGCGGGAACCATTGTTCTAAAATCTTAAATGAAATTTTTGAAATTAATAATACCTGTAGAGTAAGCTTTGGACTATATAATACCAAGGAAGAAATCGACATCTTTGTTGAAAAATTAAAAAAAATTGATAATATTTGGCAAGAAATCTTATAAAAAAGGAGATAAAAATGGATAGAGAAGTAAAAAGAAGTATTATTTTAGATAATTATCAAAATCCTTATCATCGAATCAGACACGATAAAGATTTGGAATACTTAAAATTAAATAGTCGTAACCTCAGCTGTATCGATAATATTGATGTCTATTTAAAAATCGTAAATAATAAAATTGAAGATATTAGTTTTGAAGGAGAAGCTTGTGTAATTAGTATCTCTACCACTTCGATTATGGCTTCTCTTTTAATCGGAAAAACTATTGAAGAAGCCATTGCTATCATTGAGTCCTATGACAAAATGATCGAAGAGCAAGACTACGATAAAAGTATCCTTGGGGACGCAATTGTTTATGATGACATCGCCAAACAACCATCAAGAAAAAAATGTGCAACACTGACCTGGCATAGTGTTTATCAAAAATTACGAGAACAAAAATCGAAAGATTAAGTTCTTTTTTTGGATCAAAAATACTTCTCAAGACGGATTTTTAAAGGAACTTTCCTCTTCCGTTTTCCCCAACTTTTATGTTTGACATTCCCCCTTCTTAATGATATAATTTTCTATAGAATACGAGGAGTGTTCCTAGTGGGAGGATGATTTTATGGAAACGGTTCAAGCCGCAGTAGCAAATTGTATAGGAGTAATGCTAGGTCTTGCTTTTTTAGGACTTGGTATAGGGGTTGGATTATTAGGAGGACGTGTTGCAGAGGCCGTGGGTAGAAATCCTGAAACAAAGAATGATGTCGTACATTCGATCATGACAATTTTAATTATTACCTCTGTATTTTTATTATTTTTGTTCTTATTCTGTTTCTTCTTATTATTCTATAACCCTTTAGTAGCATAAGATGACAACCTTAATTTTAATCGCCATTCTTTTAATCTGTCTATTAGTTGTTTTCATGTTTATTATTTTAAAAACAACAGTGAAGAAAATCAATACCCAAACCAAACTTTACTTTGTAGATAAGCTTCAAGAATATGATTACATGATAGATAAAAAAGAGGCAAAACTAAATGAAATCAATCAAGAGATTGAAAAAAAGGAAACAAAAGGAGAACAAAGTGATACAATCAGCAATCGGAAAAACTACGAATTTGATTATCAAATTATTGATTTGTTAAACAAAACCAAGTATCAGGATAAAAATATCTTTGAGTTAAACAAACTGATCGATGAAAAGTTTAATATTGATTATGTAGAACTCATTCAAAAATTTCTTTCAAATGTTCATGATGACGGTGCCTATCAATTTTGTTTAACCCTAAGAGAAAAATTTACGAGCGAAGAGATTTATCGATTGAAAGTAATGGAAGAAAAAGAACTGGCAACCTATCTAAGGCAATTTTTAAATGAAAAAGAATATTTCTTATATGAAACTTATTTGAAGATGAATGAAAAAACAAGTATTGATGGGTTTATTGACTATTTAAATGAATTAATTGATTTAAATAATCCAACAGTTTTAGTGTATGTAGGAGATAAATCAATGAATTATAATTACTTAAGCAAGTATATTAAAACCGTTTATTCTAAAGATATTTATAAAGGAATAAAGATTATCTACAAGAATTATATTTATGATTATAGCCTAAATGAAAGGAATGTGTAACATGGATAACGTAGTAAACGAAAACGTAGAAAAAGCAATCGCAAACATAGAAGAAAATAAAAATATCTATGCAACCGGAAGAGTTGTACGTGTAAATAAATACAATATTGAAGTGAGTGGGTTAAATGATGTTTCCTTTTATGAGGCAATCGACGTAAATAACAAAGCAAGTGGATATGTCATGGGCGTTTATCCAAATAAAATTATTGTTTCTCTAGTTGAAATTAAAGAAGATGTTATCCCCGGAGATATTGTTTATGCCCTAAAAAAGGAATTCAAATGCCTATTTAGTCCAGATTCAATGGGAAAGGTCATTGATATTTTTGGCCATGATTTGATTGCTGGTAAAACTTTTGAAAAGACGGTTGAAGTTCCTATTGAGAATCCAACAACGCCGATTATGGATAGAGCACCCGTAAATAGGGAGTTTTTAACGGGAATTATTGGTATCGATTTGATGTATCCCATTGGAAGAGGACAACGTCAGTTGATTATCGGAGATAAAAAAACAGGAAAAACCCAAATTGCCCTAGACGCCATCGTGAACCAAAAAGATAAAAAAATGGTTTGTATTTACGTTGCTATAGGAAAAACAAAAAAAGAAGTAAAAGATATTTATTTTGAATTAACCAAAAGAGGAGCTGCAAGTTATACCATTATTATTGCTTCCTTTAATGATGAATTACCGACGAGAACTTATTTAACGCCTTATGTAGCTACTTCGATTGCCGAAATCTTTATGATGCAAAAATATGATGTTTTAGTTGTTTTTGATGATTTGAAAAAACATGCAGACGTTTATCGTGAAATCAGTTTAACTTCCAAGAAAACTCCAGGACGTGATGCCTATCCTTCTGATATTTTCTATACCCATTCAAGACTACTCGAAAAAGGTGCCCAACATATTGGCGGTGGCTCAATTACAATGCTTCCTATTGTTGAAACAAAAAGTGGAGATATTACGGACTATATTTCAACCAATATTATTTCTATTTGTGATGGACAACTTGTGCTATCTGCCAAAAGTTTTGCCCGTGGTGAAAAACCCGCAATTAACTATGGCTTATCCGTTTCACGACTTGGTGGTAATGTTCAAACTCCCGATATGAAGAAAGTGGGAAGTAAATTGAGACGAGAACTTCTTTCTTATTTGGAAGTACGTTCCGTATATGAATTAGCCAACATTGATGAAATGAGTAAAGAACTACAAAAGAAAATGCGTGATGGGAAAATTATGATTAATAAATTAAAACAATACAAGTTCAGCCCCAAGACCAAAGAAGAAATGAAAAATGAGTTTACTTTCTTATTTGCCGAAAATACTTCAGAAGAAAAAACTGTAGAAAATAAAGAAAATAATGAAGAAAATAAAGATCCAAAAGAAGAAAAGAATTGAGGTGAGGAATAGTGGTTGGTAAAATTATATCAATATTTGATATTAGTATTGAAGTTGTTTTGAGTAGCAATGAAGTAAAAGTAGGGGATATCTTAGAATTAGAAGGAGATAATCGCTATCGTTTTGAAGTCGTAGAAATTAGTAATACAAGTGCAACTTGTATTAGTCTCGATTCAACGAGAGGCTTAAAGAAAGGAGCGAATGTTGTCCTTTCTTCTCATGGAATTCATGTTGAATATTCTGATAAAATTTTGGGAAGAATATTCAATTCTTACGGAAATCCTATCGATAAAGAACCAATGAATTCCTTAAATCAAAGAAGAGTAGATCACCCTACGACAACTCTTCAAGAGTTAAATATCGAATCCCAAATTTTATGGACAGGAATTAAAGTAATTGATTTCTTTGCACCCCTTCAAAAGGGCTTTAAAATGGGCCTTTTAGGTGGTGCTGGAGTTGGGAAAACAGTCTTAATTAAAGAGATTATTCACAACGTCTATACCTCCTTGAATTCTAATGCCATTTTTACCGGAATTGGGGAACGTTCTCGGGAAGGACAAGAACTATATTCCGAAATGAAAGAATCAAACCTATTAGATAAGATGGCAATGGTTTATGGACAAATGGGAGATAACCCAGTATCTAGAAGTAAAGCAGTTTATTCTGGTTTAACAATGGCAGAATATTTAAGGGATGAAAAAAAGCAAGATGTATTATTATTTATTGATAATATTTATCGTTTTATTCAAGCCAAAGCAGAAATTGCCACCGAATTAAAACAAATCTTAATCGGAAATGGTTATCCCTCTGATATGGCCAGTGAGATGAGTAAAATCGAAGAGCGAATTAACTCCAATCAAAATGGTTCAATTACTTCCGTCCAAGCCATCTATATTCCCGCGGATGACCTAACCGATGAATCTGTACAAACCATTATGTCTTACATGGATGGACAAATCGTACTGGATCGTAAAGTAGCGGAACTAGGGATTTATCCCGCCATTGACGTTTTTAATTCAACAAGTAAATTAGTAGATGTTGAAAAAATAGGAGAAAGACACTTCAACCTCGTAGAGCAAGTATTAAAAACTTTAACCCGATATAATGAATTAGAAGAAATTATTACAGTTCTTGGTATTGAAGAATTAAGTGAAGAAGATAAGTTAATCTTCTATCGAGCAAGAAAACTTCGAAACTATTTTTCTCAGCCAATGTTTGTCGCCGAAGCATATACAGGAATTCCAGGACAATTTGTAAAAATTGAAGATGTATTAAATGATGTAGAGGGAATACTAAATGGTAAATTTGATGAAATTGATGAAAGTAAATTCTTATTTGTTGGGAAGATATCATGACAGATAGTGGAATAAAGGTACGTATCTTTGATATGGAGCACGGATTAACCGAGTATAATGAAGTAAAAACCATTCGCATCATTAGTAAAGATTATAATCTTTTAATCATGAAAGATTATTTATCTGTAATAGGAGAAATCGTTGGCAGTGTAGATATTAAAGGAGATAATGTCGATCTAACCT
The DNA here is from genome assembly GCA_934132915.1 of uncultured Bacilli bacterium. The sequence continues at coordinate 3,956 of CAKPAK010000056.1, read as the reverse complement.
TTAAACAAATTAGAGCCTTTTATATGAATAGTAAAAATGTTTTTAATTTAATGATTGAGGAGTAAAAATGAAAAGTGAACAAATGTTAGAAGAATTAATTGGTTTTTTCAGTGTAGCCATCATTTTCCTTGTTGTTATTGCTCTTATCTTTGCTATCTTTTGTAAAAAATTTAAATTTAATAATAAAAATATAGAGCTATATGGCCTATTATTAAATTTAAACACGCCCTCTTTAATTTCAATTTCAGCCATTACAATAAACTATTTATTTTTAGTTTGGTGTACCATTAGTTTTAAAGGAATGCAAGTTGTTTATATTGCCATTACCTTAATTTTAGTGCTAATTAGTGAGGCAGTCATTGATAACTTTAAAGGCTTACCATTGTCCATTGCCTTAACATTTGTCAATTGTGTAGCCATTCAAGTAATTTATCTGCTTTACAATTATTTAGTTCAAGAAAACTTTTCATACATCTTATTAATTGTCCTATTCTTGTTAATATTATTTGTATTTTTGTATTATACTTATAATTTATTTAGAGGAATCAATAATATTGTTGTAAAACATAAGTATCTAAAAGGAAAAAAACAATATAAAGTTTAATCCATATCATAATTTAAAGGAGGATACCAATGGGAAGTATAAAAAATGTCGTAAAAGTTATGAATTTCCACTCCTTACTCCGCGTAGATAAAGCCAGAAAAAAAGCCGAAAATTATTTAAAAGTAGGAAATGAAATAACCACTATTTTAAGTGAAATTCTTTATAACAAAAATATTATTTTAGATAAAGAAACCCTCACTCCTGATCCAAACAGTCCTATTTTAGATATTTATATCGCTAACGATTATGGTTATTGTGGGGACTTTAACTCTAGTGTGAGAAGAGCTATACTGAAAAATCCCAATAACGATAAAATCATTATAGGAAAAAAAATAGTTTATAAGGATGATAAAACGGTTTTAAAAATAGAAAAAGATGATTTTAATAAAAGATTTATTGAAATACAACACTATATAGAAAATGCTCTTCTTAAAATGACTTACCGAGAGATTAATATTTACTATAATCATTATTACTCATCAACAACATTTGCTTTTAAAAAAGTACAAGCTTTTCCGGTAGAATTTTCTGGAGAATATTATGAAGGAAATGATTTTGTCTCAGAAACAGATTTAAAAAAAATGTTAAAAAGTCTAGTCTCTTTTTACATTTGCTATCAATTAAAAATGTGTGAATGCATCAGCGAAGCTGCCGAAAACTTAAACCGAAACCAAATTACCAGATCAGCCCTAGATAAAATAGAGGAAAAAGAAAGTGAAGAAAGAGCAATGGAACTTCGAAAGAAAAATGAAGAAGCAGCCTTTAAAAACGTCGAAAATTATAAAAAAGTAGCACAAATAGGTGATAATAATGGATGAAAAAAAAGAGAAGTTTGAAGAAACAGACTATATTGGTATTTTAAAAGAAGCACAAAGACAAGTTCCGAATATCATTCTTCCCAATATGGGATTATTAAAAAATGATAATAAAATTCAAATTAATGGTGCAGAAATCATAGGAAAAAAAGAAAGTAAGGAGAATCGTCATGTTGAATAGAAAAGGACAAACTCTAGTAGAATATGTTTTAATTATATCATTAGTAACTGTAGTAGCGATTGCTGCTGTTCGAATTTTTGGAGGATATTTAAAAGACTCCATTACCAAAATGAGTTGCTCCATGGTTGGAAAAGAATATGTAGAATCAAATACCATCGGTAAAGGATATTGCAAAGGAGACGAAGATAAGTTGTTTGAATAACCTTGTCTTTTTTTACAAATTAACGTATAATAAAAATCGGTGATAAAAATGAAAGAAAAAGAAAACATTGTGGAAGTTGAAAATAAAATAAAAGAAGTAATTACCAAACTTCGTCCATATCTTCAAAATGATGGTGGCGATGTCGAGTTCAAGCGTTTTGAAAATGGTGTCGTTTATGTAAAACTAGTTGGTGCTTGTTCCAACTGCCCAATGGCCACCATGACGCTTCAAGATGGAATTGAAAATGCTCTTCTAAATGAAGTACCAGAAGTAATTAAAGTGGTAAGTGAGGACTAGTTCCTCTTTTTTTTAGCCAAGAAATCTCTTCAATAGAATAAAATCTCTTAAAATATTGAAAAATATCATACAAGTAAGATTCATATTCATCAATTCTAGAAGTAATTTTTAAAATATCTGCTTCTTTTCTTTTAGAGCAAAGTACCTCGTCATAAATTTCAAAATAAAAACTAGGATAAAGAACCCTTGCAAGAAGCAAATGAATTCCATATCTTGAAAAATAATTGTGTTGAAAATAGGCATCTAATTCATCAAAGATATGATAATTATCTTGAAAAAAAGATAATTTAATATATTCTCCAATATCCCTAGCCGGGTGATCAATAATGATATTTAAAGGATGATAAAGTGCATATATGCTATCACCTAAAGAAAAACGATCATGAGAAACAACCCCAATATCCACATCTTCAGGAGAAAGAATTTGCACCGTTTTATTCAAATAACTAATTGCATTTTCTGTAAGACCGACAAAATAATCAAAACAATTCGATAATATAGGATATTTTTGATAATTTTGTTCATGATGATACTCTAAATAGTCAATCTTATTTGCCCATAAATTGGCCCAATTAGAGCGCATCAATTCCTTGTCGTAATGGACAAGTATTTTTGATAAATAATGGATTTCTCCCAAAGAAATTCTTTTTTTAATATTAATTGATACTTTCATTAAAAGATAAGGAATTTGATTATAATAGGTAACAATACTTTTTTGTTGATTAGGAATCATTTCATGTACCAAAACTCCCTTTTGTAATAATTCTTGATTCAATTGAAAAATTTCTTGTACTTGTCTTAAATTTCGATCATAAATCACAAAAAAATATAATTCTAAATTGAGATAAAAATAATAATAATCTTGATTATAGTTGATTTTATCTGGGTTTAAGTTATAATAATAGTTAATTACATTCTTCATAGTATCCCTCAACTAATTTTATGATAATCGTTTTAAAAAATGAAGAATGACAGAAAGGAAAAAAAGATGGAAATCGAAATAACAAGACTAAATCATACCGGAGAAGGAATTGGAAAGATCGAAAACAAAATCGTCTTCATTCCTAAAACAATTCCTCAAGATAAAGTTCAGATAAAAAATTTACAAAATAAAAAAAACTATTATACCGCCTTACCTGATACTTACCTAAAAAGAGGAGCACTCTTTAAAGAAGCCATCTGTCCTTACTATAAAGTTTGTGGTGGCTGTCAAATTATGGAATTACCCTACCAAGAACAATTAAAATATAAACAAAGTAAAGTCATCGATATTTTTAAAAAGTATGCAGATTTAGAAATTAACCCCGATATTACTGCCTCTCCTCATGAATTAAATTATCGAAATAAAATTACGCTTCAAGTAGAACAAGGAGAAATAGGACTGTATCAGATTCAAACCAAAAAATTAGTCCCTATTCAAAAGTGTTATCTAGTGAAAGAAAAAATCAATCAAGTCATACCAATCCTAAAAACAATCGATTTAAAGGAAGTCACTCAAATTATCATCAAAGAATTTCAAGAAAAGATAATGATTCAAATCAAAGGCAAAATAGAGGAAAAAGACGCAATCAGTATTTTAAAAAACTATGCCTCTTCGATCTATTTAAACAACACGCTAATTTATGGAGAGAAAAAACTAAAAGAAGTATTAGAAGATAAAGAATATTATATTTCTCCCAATTCCTTCTTTCAAGTAAATCAAGAACAAACCATCAATTTATACAACCAGGTAAAAAAATACTTAGGAAGAGACAATCAAAATATTCTGGATTTATACTGTGGTATGGCCTCAATTGGCATTTTTGTAGAGAAAACAAGCAAACAAATTACCGGCATTGAATTAAATCCCTCCTCAAT
>CAKPAK010000055.1 GCA_934132915.1 uncultured Bacilli bacterium | reverse complement strand
CATCGAGGCAATCGACGAAATGATAGAAAAAAGACAAGAGGGTGCGGATATTGTCTATGGCGTTAGAAATAGTAGAAAGAAAGATAGTTTCTTTAAAAGAACCACCGCCCAAGGATTTTACCGAGTGATGACGATGCTTGGAGTAGATGTTATCTATAATCATGCAGATTATCGCCTTACCTCAAGACGAGTATTAGATGCATTAGCCACTTACAAAGAAGTCAATTTATTTTTAAGAGGAATATTTCCTTTAATTGGTTTTAAAAGTGCGATTGTCTACTACGAGAGAAAAGAGAGATTTGCTGGGCAGAGTAAGTATCCTTTGAAGAAGATGTTAAGTTTTGCTTGGGATGGAATCACTTCCTTTAGCGTTAAACCGATTCGTTTGATTTTAAATATAGGAATTGTAATTTTAATATTAAGTCTTTTAATGATTCTGTATTCTATTATTCAAAAAATACTAGGAAACACGGTTGATGGATGGACTTTTATCGTTTGTTCATTATGGCTTTTAGGTGGAATTCAAATGCTATCTTTAGGAATAATCGGAGAATATATTGGAAAAATCTATTGTGAAACAAAGGCTAGACCAAGATATTTGGTTATGGATTATTTGATTTCTAAGCGTTAGGGGGAAAAATGATGAAAAAAATATTGATAAAAATTTATCATAGCAAGTATTTTCTGCTCCTCTTTTGTTTAATTCTTTCTTTTGTGATTTTGTTTTTTACCTCCAAAAATTCGCCCCTTTATCCTTTTAATAATTGGGTAGATGAGAACGCTTTTTATACAGTTGGCATCTCCTGGCGACATGGAATTTTACCTTACCGTGATTTATTTGAACAAAAAGGGCCACTTTTATATTTTATCTTTATGCTTTCTTCTCTCGTTATGCCATATTCTTTTTTGCCCATTTTTCTTTTAGAAGTCGCTTGTTATACCGTTTTTTTATATTTTTCCGGAAAAATCATCGCTTTATTTTTAGAAAAAGAATATCTCTATTTTATTTTGCCTCTTTTGGCTAGTTTAATTGCGGGAAGTATTTTCTTTAGTAGTGGTGGTTCGGCAGAGGAGTTTTGTTTGCCGATATTGATGAAGATGTTATATGATTTGCTTTACTATTTTACTAAGGGTAGTGTTAGAAGAAAAACTCTTTTTTGGGATGGTTTTTTTGCGGGAGCAATGGCGATGATTAAGTTTACCTTTTTAGGTTTTCCTTTTGCTTTTATGATGTGTATCTTCTTTGATTTTCTTTTTTCTAAAAAATACTTCCAAAGTTTTTTCTCATGTTTTCTCTTTTTGGTGGGAATGAGTATTCCTATTCTATTCTTTTGTCTTTATTTTTATTTTCACCATGGACTTGATGTTTTTATTAATACGTATTTTATTTTTAATATATTTGGTTACACTAAAAAACTACCTTTACTTATCCGAATAGAGATGATATTTCTTTCTTTCTATAAAAAGCTGACAACAAATGTAATTGTTTTTCATTTGATTGATTTAGGGATGATTTATTTTCTTGTTCGTGGAAAATTATCTCGTGAAGGTAAGGTATCGTTTATTTTATTTTTTTCTTTAGGGGCTTTAGGGATTTATTATGGAGCAAAGGATTTTTATTATTATTTTTTAATGATATTGCCTTTTTGTTTGATTGGTTTTATTAGTTTATTTTTATTTTTGAAGGAAAAAGTTAATTTTAAAGAGAAAAAAATACGGATTTATACTTCTTTTGTTGTTATTTTATGTTCATTCATATTGGTTTTTACTTCTCCTAATTTGATGTATGCTAAAAATAAAAAAGAGGATTTGGTACAATATCAATTTGCAAAAGTTATTCAAGAAGGGGGAGGAAAAACTTTATTGAATTATGGATTTTTGGATGGAGGATTTTATTTCGCTAGTCAAATTTTACCAAATACCAAATATTTTGAAAAGCAAAATGCATTTATTCCTGGGATGAAGGAAAGGTTGGATGAAGAAATAAGGGAACAAAAGTTTGATTATATTGTTTTAAGAAGAGGAATTCATATGAAAGAGATAAATCCTAATATTTTAAATCATTATGAATTAGTGAGTAGTAAAAAGGTTCAAGAAAGAGAATTTTCTTATACTTATCTTTTATATCATAAAAGGAATTATTCAGAAAAAATTATAGAAAGGAAAGGGTAAAATGGATAAGGACAGATTAGTACATTCTCTAGCGGTAGCAAGAAAGTGTTTTAAAATTGCTTTAGAGCAGGGATTAAGTGAAGAGAATGTTAAAAGTAGATATGGAGAAAACTCTGAAATTTATCGCAAATGTTGTCAATTAGTTGATGAAATTAGATAATTATTGTATGCTTTATTTTTTAAATTAAGGAGTGAAGGAATTTGAGTAAGACGTTAAAAAAAGTAATATTAATTACAATACCAATTTTAGCAATCATATCAATTGGACTATTTGTTGTGGTGTTATTTTTAAAAAAAGAAGAAGAAATCCAACCAAGAGATGTTACGGTAGAGTTAGGAAGTAAGTTAACCACTAAGATAGAAGATTATTTAAAAAATTCAGATGTTGATTATTATAAGTATTCTTTAGATAATCATAAATATAGGGATAAAGTAGGAAAATACCCCTATGTTATTTCTAAGAAAAAGAAAAATTTAATTGAAAAACTGACCAAAAAAAGAGTAGAATATCAAGGAAATATTTATGTTGTAGATACAACCGTACCCGTTTTAGAGGTTAAGAATGTGGAAATCAAAGAAGGTGAAGAAATTGATTTAAATTCATTTGTTGCAAGTTGTACAGATTTATCAGAATGTTCCATTTCTTCTCCTGATGAAAGTAAATTAATTGAAATGAAAGAAAAGGCTGGAGAATATAGCTTTTTTATTGTTGGTACAGATAAATACGGAAATGTGGCCAAAAAAGAAGTTCATTTAAAAGTGAATGAAAAGCCTAAAGTAGAAGTAAAACAAGAAACAAAGACAAGTTATCAAGGAGGGGGAGTGGCAGTTTTAAATTACCACTTTACCATAAGTGACGAAGAGAAAAGTAGTTGTTCACCATCCTCTATTTGCATGAACGAGAACTTATTTGATGAACATTTAAAATATATGAAAGAAAATGGTTTTTATACGGCAACATTAAAAGAGTTAGAAGATTATTTAGATGGTAAGATTGATTTACCAAAGAAGAGTGTTGTGATTACAATTGATGATGGATGGTTTGTGTCACGAGCAATTTCAAAACTAGAGAAGTATGATTTGCATGGTGTATTGTTTTTGATTGGGAGTTTGGCTCCGGTTTCTGATTATGCGAGTAAAAATTTAGAAATTGCTTCTCATACATGGAATTTACATGGGGCTTATGGATCACTAGTGAATGCTTCTTTTGATACAATTGTTGAAGATTTAAATCAAAGTAAATCTTCTTTAAATGGAACACCTTATTTTTGTTATCCGTTTTATCAATATGATAATCATGTGATTGAAGCATTGAAACAGACTGGATTTACGATGGCTTTTGCTGGGGGAGGCGTTAAAGCTAGAAGAGGTGTTGATAAATATAAGGTACCAAGATTTGTCGTTGGTGGAAATGATTCGGTTGCCACTCTTGCTAGTTATATTAATTAAAAGGAGATTTGTAAAAATGAAAGAAAAAAAGAATTATAGTTTGAGATTTATTCAGTGGGGATTAAAAGTACTTCATTTGAATTTAGGTGAAGATAAGGTACATTTATTGGTACAAATATTTAATTTTGCGATTGTTGGCGTGATTGCTACTTTAATTGATTTTATCTTTTTATATTTATTTAGGGAAGTATGTCATTTTAATGTTGTTGTTGCGAATAGCCTATCTTTTGCTATTTCTGTTATTTATAATTATTTTGCTAGTTTAACTTTTGTTTTTGATGTAGATAAGAGTAAAAGCCAGGGAAGAAATTTTATTATTTTTATGATTTGTAGTATAATAGGGCTAGGGTTGAATGATTTATTAGTCTGGGTAGTAACAGATATTTGTCATATTTATTACATGATATCTAAAGTTATTGCTACGATATTTGTGATGATTTTTAATTTTGTGACGAGAAAGAAATTTTTAGAGTAGGAGGATATTATGCAAGTTGTATATCATGTTAATGACTGATGAATTGTTTAAATTTTATTGATTGTGAGGAAGAGGTATAATGGAGCGTCAAGAAGATAATGATTTATTGTATACTTGTAGTTTAATTGAATATATTGCTAGAATAACGAAAAATAAAAAAAGTGTTATTGTTTCAAAGTTAGGAAGAGAGAATATTGAAAAAATTTATCGATTAGCAAGTGTTTATCATGCTGAAAATATTGATAAGGTGGCTTCTGATTTTATCGAAGAATGTGGGATAGAAAAAGGAAATTATCGTATTCAAATTGATGCAGGAAATTCTATTCCTAGTTATTATGATATTGGTAAAGTTTATAAAAGACTAATTATGATGATAGATAATCATCCAGAATATTATGTGGATAATTTAATAAAGGTACTTTCTTCTTGGATTATTTTAGAGATTGATAATTATAATAGTAGTCTGTATTATGAAAATCCTAGTTATATTTATGCATGTTATCAAGAGGGAAAGATTTTATAGGAGGAATAAAGATGAAAATATTAGTAACAGGTGGATGTGGTTATATTGGTAGTCATACAGTAGTAGAATTATTAAATCATGGAATAGAAACGGTAATTATTGATAATTTGGTGAATTCTAAAAAGGAAGTAATTTCTAAGATTGAAGAAATTACAAAGAAAAAGCCTATTTTTTATGAAGGCGATGTAAGAGATGAAGAACTCTTAAGAAGTATTTTTAAATCTCATAAAATTGATGCAGTAATTCATTTTGCAGGCTTAAAAGCGGTCGGAGAATCGGTAGAAAAGCCTTTGGAATACTATCAAAATAATTTAGATAGTACTTTAATCTTTCTTCAAGTGATGAGAGAGTTTAAAGTAAAAAGAATAATTTTTAGTAGTAGTGCAACGGTTTATGGTGAGAACAATGAGGTACCATTTAAGGAAGATTCTCCTACGGGAGGAACAACCAATCCTTATGGAACAAGTAAACTAATGATTGAGCGAATTCTAAAAGATGTAGGAGTGGCCGATCCAGAAATGTCTATTGTTATGCTTCGTTACTTTAATCCAATCGGCGCTCATACGAGTGGTTTAATCGGGGATGATCCTAATGGTATTCCTAATAATTTGATGCCTTATATTGTAAAAGTTGCTAGTGGTGATTTGCCATATTTAAATGTTTTTGGTTCTGATTATGATACACCGGATGGAACGGGAGTAAGAGATTATATTCATGTAGTTGATCTTGCTATTGGGCATGTTAAGGCTCTTTCTAAGGCAATGAAGGATACAGGAGTATTTATTTATAATTTAGGAACAGGAAGAGGATATAGTGTACTTGAGATTGTTAAGAGTTTTGAAGAGGTAAATAAGGTAAGTATTCCTTATGAAATAAAAGAAAGAAGAGCAGGCGATATTGCTTCTTGTTATGCTGATGTAGGAAAGGCTGAAGAAGAATTAGGATTTAAAGCTAAATATGGAATAGAAGAAATGGTTAGGGATAGTTGGAATTTTTATGTTAAAAATCATGAATAAAAGTAAGAAAAAATTATCAAGTCCCTATTTTCTTCTTTGTCTCTTTTTTGTTTTTTTTCTTTTTATTCATTGCTTTACTAAATTTGGAGGAGATGATACTTCTTATTTTTCTTTGATGTTAGATACTTATTCTTTGTTTTCATTTTTAAAGATGAGGTATTTATCTTGGTCTAGTCGTATTATTATTGAGGGATTTTTAGTTGTTTTAAGTCGACATCTATATTTATGGAGAATATTAGATAGTTTTATTTATACTTTATTGATTTATGCTAGTAATCGTTTATTTTTTAAGAAAATATCTTTTAAGAATTTGCTTTTAACAGGTCTTGTTTTGTTACTATATCCTTTTTTACTTGTAGGAGAGACAGGATATTGTGCAACTTCGTTAAATTATTTATGGCCTCTTGCTTTGATGATGGTAGGTTTTTTACCATATAGATTTTATTTATATCATGAAAGAATTCCTAGATATTTGTATCCTATTAGTGTTTTAAGTATTCTTTATGCAGTTAATCATGAACAAGCTGTTTGTATAGTATTTGCTGTATCAGTATTTTTTCTTATTTATGCTTTTATTCAAAAGCGTTCTAAAAACTATCCAATTCTTTTAGTTTTACTTAGTACAATAAGTTTGGTTTTTATTTTGACTTGTCCAGGTAATTCTAATAGAATGGGAATAGAACTTGCTCATTATTATCCAGATTATATCAATGCTAATATTATGGATAAAATTTATTTAGGAATGGTTTCTAGTACATCTATTTTATTAGATTGTACATGGATAATTTATTTTTTTAGTTTTATTTTATTTCTAAGTATTATTAGAAATGTAGAAAAAAAACTTCCTAGAGTTATTTCGTTTATTTATTTTGGTATGTTAACTTTTATCTTTTTATTAAAAGTATATTGTGAAATTAAGAATTATCAGTATGGATTATTTAATTATTTTACTAAAGTAGGGCATGTTTTTGTATTTAGTAGGGCAAATATTTGCTGGCTATTATTTATTGGTTTCTTATTTTGCACGATGATTTATTTACTTTATCAATTAGATAAAAAGAAATGTATTATTCCTATTTTTATTCTTTTGCTAGGGTTTTTGAGTAGACTTATGATGGGATTTTCTCCTACTGTTTTTGCTTCTGGGAAAAGAACGGTTATTTTTTTCTTTCATTCTTTTTTGTTTCTAAGTATTCTTTTAATAAAGAGGTATTTTTCCAATTTAAAGAAAAGAGATAAGATATTCGTTATTTTTAGTTTTTGTGGGTTTTTTCTTTTGGCTTGGGGAATATATTTCTTAAAGGTATAATAATAATGGAAAGGTAAGGCTTAAATGATGAGAGTATTTTATATAGTATCCCTTTTGTTTCTTTTTCTAATGTTTCTTCTATTTCCTAAGAAGAAGGAGAATTTAAGTATTGTAAGAGAATGTATTTATTCTATCTGTCTAATTTACTGCTATAACATTGTTGTTGTCCATTTTTTGTATTTACTTGGACAAACTGGTAGTTTCTGGCGCTACGGCATGATAAATATTGGCGTTGGCTTGATTCTTCTTATGATGACTTTAATTCGAAAAAAAGTTCAGAAATATTCTTTTTCTCGTCGGGAATTTCTTTTTTTCCTTTTCTTTTTCTTACTCTTTATGCTAATTGGTTATTTAAGGTTTCATGGCGGAAGATTAATTCATTATGAATCTGTAGATGCTTCTATTCATTATCGACAAGCTCTTCATTTTTCTAAAACATTATCTACTTTGACAACAGAAAATAGTAAAGATTTGGTGTATGGTTCTTTTCTTCGTGGAATGTCTATTTCTTATGTCAATGGAGGGTTTTTAATTCGACTTCTTTCTTTTGTTAAACCTTATTTGGTAATTTTACTTCATGATACGATTAGTTTTTCTATTGCGGGATTGCTCTTCTTAAGTACTTTATTTCAAGTGTTACCTAAGAAAAAAGATTATCTTTATTATGCTTGTTTGACATTCCTTTATAGTTTTTCTTTTTTATTTAATAGTTATATTTTTGGATTTAGTTATTTAACTTTAGGAATGATGGTTGTTAATTTATTATTTTTAACGGTTACTTCTTTTCAAGGCACATGGGAAGAAAATAAAATCTTTAAAATACTGATCCTCTTTATCTTATGTTTTTCCCTCTTTTTTTCTTATTACTTATTTGTTCCTTGTCTTTATTTGGCATTAGGCCTTTACTATATCGACTTATATAAAAAGAAAAAAATAAAGAAGAAGACCATGCTACTTTATGGAATACTAACTCTAATTTTACCTTTTTGTTTTGGCTTCTTCTATTTTATTTCTCCAACATTCTTTGAAGTAAAAGGAGGCGTAATTTCAGCAGTTAGTTTAAATGGCTATATTTATGATAATATGACCCCTTCTTATTTCTTTATTTTCTTTTTTAGTTATTTAATTTTTCATTTTAAGAAGGATATAAAGGAAAATACTTATTTTTATTTAAACTTTTATTTCATTACTTTCTATATTGCTATCTTTTTCATCTTGTTTATCTTTAAATTATCAGGAGAATACTACTTTCATAAATTATTTTATTTATATTCTATTTTTGTTATTTTATATTTGGGTGAGAGATTAGAGGGAAAGAAAAAATACTTATATGGATTTAGCTGTTTGATTTTATTTTCTATGCTATTGATTAGAGGGATGGATGATAATTCATTGACAAAAATCTTATCAAAATTAAATGTTTATAATTGGAATAGTTATAGTTTTAATCAAAATAGGACTTTAATTGATGAAGATGAGCTTATTTTAATTGAAGAGAGCAAGAAGTATCAAAATATTTGTACCCTAAATCATGAATTTGTAAATTCAGGAAAAAAACTGAGAAATTATTGGTTTTATGCCATTACGGATACTATTCCGCTTCCTAACTATGATAGAGAGAATAAGAATGGCTTAAATCAAGAAAATATTGACATAACTTGGTTTGATAATATTGAACATCCTTGTCTTATCTACTTCTATGATAAAATAACCCCAAATCCCAAAATGAATAAGTATGAAATTCTCTACCAAAATAAAAGTGGGGCAATTTTAAAAAAAACCAAATAAAAAAGGAGAAAAAATCTAAAAACAAAAAAGATAAAGAAAAAGAGAAGGGGAATTCTAAACCTTTCTCGTCAATTTCTTTATCTTTTTTTCTGCCTTATCTTCATAATAAGCACTAAGCAGTTCTAACAAAATCCCATAATGAGAGATCTTTTTCTTATAGGGATCAATCTTCTTAGGATAATGAAGAATAATCCCCCTACGATTAACAAGAAGAGAAGTATCGGCAAGCTTATTCACTTCTTCAGGGTAATTTTTCTCTTCCACAAAAGAATAAGGATTCGATAAAATTCCCCCAACATAAGAACCAAAACTCCCTCCACTGGTTAAATCATCGCCCATCACCCAACTGCCACAAGTTCCAGATGAAGCCTTCGCAAAATTAGTCGTAGAATTCGGAAAATCGCAAACCACAAGCCTATCAACATTTTCCTCCCGAATCGAATGAGGCATTCGATAAATCCCCGCAATTTTAGCCGTATATTGCAGGCAATCCTCCCGAATCAAATAATCCGCTCCAAATTTATAAACCAATGGATTATCATAAGGCTGTCGAAACAAATCCGCCTTATCTTCTTCTGATAAAAGATGATTTTGAAATAAAATTTGTTCAAATAAATGAAGCAACCCACCAATATTTCCATAAAGCCCTGTATGTCCAGGATAAATAATTCCTCTACCTTTTGGATCAGGAGTAATGTATTCAACGC
>CAKPAK010000054.1 GCA_934132915.1 uncultured Bacilli bacterium | reverse complement strand
TTAAAAATTGACAGAAAAAACCAGTATATTAAATACTTTGTTGGAATTTTGTAATTTAAAAGTGTTAAAAACCCGAGTTCATTAAAAATCATCGAAGTATTACCAAGGTAGGTTAAACATACCCATAAAATACTTCTAAAAAATTCTTCTTTAAACAACAAAATATCTAACACAAATTCATGTTTTCCTAAGTATTTTCTTCAAAAAAGAAATATTTTCTAAAAAATAGTCAAATATTTCTTTTTTTTTATGTCATTTAATGATATACTAAAATCATAAAATAGAAAAGTAGGATAGTGAGAATATGAATGGAAATAATATCATAAATTTAGTCAACAGTATTAGTACAAATTATAGCCTAACCCAGGAACAAACAAGTGAATTAGTCCGTAAATATCAGCAAGATACGAGAAATATAGACATGATAAAAAGAGAAGTGGAAAATATTGCAAATTATTATATGCATCAAAATAAGTTATCCACAACCATTCAAAATACCCCAAGTTTAAATCCTGGAAAAAACTATTATGTAACTGCTTTTGATAGTAACAGCAATATTTTCTTACAGCCAGTTTCTGTTACCGTAATAAGTCCAGAATCTTCTGAAGTACTAGTAGAAAATACTTTTAAAGGATATCAAAAACATACAGGAGTAGACGACATTGAAATTGCTATCTGTCAAGTTGGTCGCCTTTTAAATTTTGATACCGTAGAAGAATACAGAATTTACAACGCAATGAAGCAAAAAGACTCTATAATCATTAGAGATATCGTTGATGATGATGAGTTTTATGACGTCGAAAATTTAAAGAAAAGATTTTTAAAATTAATCACCAATGGAAAATTAAAAAAAGAAAAATGGGTGGATACAGCAGAACAATTAAAAGTCGCTAATACCAAAGAAGACTATAAAACCATTATTGAATATGGCCTAAATGTTTTAAAAAGCCTTCCTAGTATGTTGGAAGAAGATTATCAAACCATTGAGAAAAAATATTTTGACATGCTACTTTTTGACAGTATAATTAACCAAAGTGAAAGAAATTTTAAAGACTATGGTATCCTTTGTGACAAAGAAACAAAAAGATATTCTTTTGCTCCACTGTTTGATAATGTTTTTCCTTCCATTTTAAAGAATAATGATATCATAATTATTAATGGAATCACATGCAATCGCTACGAATTAATTGAATGTCTATTCTATAACTACTATGATAAAATCAAAGATAGAGTAGAAAAAATACTCTCTAAAAAAGATAGATATCTTCAAAACATTGATATTATTTTAAAATATAATCTTGATTTAGGAAATTATAATATGATGCTAAATAATATAATTACCAACTTAAATTATTTCGAAAGACTAAACAAAGAACAAAGTATGGTCACAAATAACAAAAATGCTGGTTACGTCAATATTATTCAAATGATAATTGGTCTAGTTATCATCGCCGCATTCTCTGTTTGCATTGGTTATTTATTATATTGTATAAAATAGAAGTTGTTTTCTTTTCAAAAATCTTCTTTGAAAATCAAAATAACTTTTTATTTTTACCTATTTTTGATATAATAAACATGGAAAAAAGGTGATTACAATGAAATTAACAAGTGATGACATCAAAAATATCTCAAGTATCAAAGAAGAACCAAGCTGGATGCTAGACTTTCGCCTAAAAGCCTTTGAAGCCTTCAAAAATAGTAAAGACCCATCTTTTGGTCCAAGTCTAAATATTGACTATGACAGTATTAATTATTATAAAAAAAGGGAGGAAAAATTAACGAACGATTGGAATAACATATCATGTTCCATTCGTGATGAATTTGATAAACTAGGCGTTATTGATGCCGAAAAAAAATACTTAGATGGAATTGGGGCTCAATACGATAGTGAAGTAATTTATCATAATATGATAAAAGAGTTAGAAGAAAAAAATGTTATCTTTCTAGATACCGATAGTGCACTAAAACAACATCCAGAAATCTTCAAAAAATATTTTAATCAATTAGTAAAATATGATGAAAATAAATTTACAGCATTAAATGGTGCCGTTTGGAGTGGCGGAACATTTATCTATATTCCCCCTCATACCAAATTAGACCGTCCTTTGCAAAGTTATTTTCGAATTAATAGTAAAAATATGGGACAATTTGAACGGACACTAATTATTGTTGACGAAGGTAGCGAACTTCACTACATTGAAGGATGTACCGCACCAACTTATACAGAAGATGCTCTCCACGCCGCTGTCGTAGAAATATTTGTCGAAAAGAATGCGAAATGCAGATATACAACAATTCAAAACTGGTCTAGTGATGTTTATAATTTAGTAACCAAAAGAGCTATTGTTGAAGAAAATGGTTTAATGGAATGGATCGATGGAAATGTTGGGGCAAAAACCAATATGAAATACCCTGCATGTATCCTAAATGGCCCTCATGCTAGAGGAACTTGTATAACAGTAGCTGGCGCTGGAAAAAATCAAATCCAAGATACAGGAGCCAAGATGATTCATTTAGCTCCATACACGAAAAGTAATATTGTCTCAAAATCCATCGCTTCAAATGGAGGTAACGCCACTTATCGTGGCACAGTAAAGATAACCAAAGAAGCACATGACTCCATAGCAAGCGTCAAATGTGATACAATCATTTTAGATAAACTTTCTAAAAGTGATACCATTCCCAATAATATTGTAGCAAATTCAACATCTTTATTAGAACACGAAGCAACAGTTAGTAAAATTAGTGATGACAAACTATTTTATCTCATGAGTAGAGGCCTTCCTGAAGAATCCGCCAAAGAATTAATCATTCTAGGATTTATCAATGAATTTAGAGAAGAATTACCAATGGAATATGCTGTTGAATTAAATCGATTATTAAAAATCAATATTGAGTCCTAGAGGACTTTTAGATGTAAGGAGGAACAAAATGCAAAAAAATCTAATGACAAAAGCAGATAAATTTAATTATATAAAATATTATATCAAGTATAAAAATGGGGAATTAATATTTATTTCCCTACTATTAGCCCCAACTCTTTTTTTGATGATTACATTATTTTTATCAAATAATTCTACTATGGATATAAATGGAATAAATTATATCCTAGATAATTTTTATTATTTTATTCTTTTTTATCTTCTTTTATTATTGTTAAATATACTATTTAAACTTCTTTTTCCAATCAATATGTTATCCAAAGATTTATTCATTACAGAGGGAAAAATTAGTGGACGTCGAATAAGAAAAGTTGGTGGAATAGGAAATGAAAGTTCTGATTCATGGTACCAAGAAGCAAGAGCATCCAATGAAAAATATAAAACAAAATGGGCAACTTTTTCAAAAAGACTACTCAAATATAATAATATTCCCGTAAAAATTATCATCGATAAAAATGATAAGCCACGAGGATTTTATCTTGATAATTATGAATTCAAAACGATTGAAAATATTAACCAAAGATATTCCAAGATAAATATTTTAGGATTTAAAGTTTTTTACAGAAAAGATAAATTACTAGAAAATATTATCTCATTTATTTCTGGTTTATTAGGTTTAATTTTCGTTCTTTTGATGCTACAAAAAATCTTATCTAGATAATAAGACTTTTGAAACTATGAAAATTAATTCTCGCTCTACAAATTTAAGGATTAAGAATGAGGATCATAAGTTTATTTATCAAATATTAAAACTACCAAAATTGAATTGTACCTAAAAAGTTGAGAATTAAAGTATCTATAAAATTAATTTTCTTTAAAATACTATTCCCTTTCGAAGATTTTCTTTTTATCCTCTTTGAGATAGTAAAAATTTATTTTATGAAAACCGGAGTTCTTCAAAATTCGATTGGCCTGAAAAATCACATCAGCATTTTTGATGTGATTTTTATTGTGTATTATTTTTTTTAGTTCCTAAAGAATATTAAAACTAAACTATTAAAAAAACTTTAAACCAACATTAATAAATTTATAACAAATCTTTTTACTAAGTTCAACAAATTTCGAAGAAATAAAAACGGTTAATACTCTAAGAAGGAATCCAATTTCTTCTTTTTTTTGTCAAATATCCGTCAAGTGATAAAACTCCATATTAAATTTAAGGCAAAAATATTTAAAATTATTTCTTTTTTTTCTTTTCAAAAATTAGCCAAATTTTAATTTAGAGAAAATAATCATCCAAAAATAAAATTTATGACATCAAATTCTATAACTTTAAGGAAAAATGAAATTTTGTTTTTTTATCGAAAAATGCTATATTCGCAGAAAGAAAGGAGGGATAGCATGTTAAATCAAGTTGTATTAGTAGGAAGAATTGTTAAAACACCTGAACTTCGAACAACTGAAAATGGGAAGAAAACCGCTACAGTTACTTTGGCTGTACCAAGAAATTATAAAAATATGAACGGCGAATACGAAACGGATTTTTTGGATTGCACACTTTGGACAAATGTAGCAGAAAACACTACAGAATATTGCCAAACCGGCGATATGGTGGGAGTAAAAGGAAGAATTCAGACAAGAGTAATCACAACTGAAGATGGTAATAAAAAGAAAAAAACCGAAATCGTTGCAGAAAAGGTTACTTTTTTAGCACAATCTCCAACAAATAAGGAATCTAAAGAAAAGAAAACATCAAGCACAACTAAAAAAACATCAAAATCTATACCTAAAACAGAAAAGTAAAAGGAAGTAACAATTAATTATTTAAAAGTTTTTAAATGAATCGGTTACTAAAGTAGGAAAGCAAATCCTACTTTTTTCTATCTTCTTTTAACCTAATTCCCTCTAATAAAGAGGAGTTGTTGTAGCGTAATTCGATACATTTTTATACTGTAAAGTTATATCCAAATAATTGTATTTAAAAGTAGTTTGTGTTAGACTTATATCAAGGTGATAAGATGAGAATATTAAGAAAAAATAAAAACGACAAAATTAAGAAATCAAAAGAAATTATAAAAAAAGAAAAAGAAAAAATTAGAAATGAAAAAAGAAAAATAAAAGAAGAAAAGAAAGAAAAGTTTTACAACACAAAGTTTGGAAAAATTTTAAAAAAAATAACTTTAAAGACGGATAATACTTCTCCCATTTCTCCACGACACCAAATATTCTCGATCCTCTATTTTGAATTTTTAGGATTTCTTCTTTGTTTGCTAATTCTTTTTTGCCTAAGCGGTGGAAGAAATTTCATTAAACTATATACTGATTTATATAAATTAATTAATGTTTATGATACAATTAGCAATAATTATTATGGAGACTTAGACAAAGATAAACTTATAGATAACGCTATTGACTCCATGTTGTCAGGAACAGGCGATGATTATACCACATATTCCAATCAAAAAGATACAAATAGTTTTTTAGAAACCGTAGAAGGAACTTATGACGGAATTGGTTGCATGGTTTCCATGAACGAAAATGGAAATATTATCATTGTAAACGTCTTTGAAAATAGCCCTGCTAAAAGTGCTGGATTGCAAGTTGGAGATATTGTTTTAAAAGTTGATGGCGAAGATTATCAAGGAAAAACAAGCGAGGATATGTCAAATTATGTAAAAAATAACCATAAAAAGAAAGTAGAATTTATAATCAAAAGAGGGGATGAAGAAAAAAATATAAGTGTAACAACCAAAAAAGTTGAAGTACCTAGTGTAACAAGCAAAGTTATAGACAGTGAAGGTAAAAAAGTTGGTTATATAGATATTACTATTTTTTCATCTGTTACTTACGACCAATTTAAGAAACAATTAACTGAGTTGGAAAAGAAGAAAATTCAGGCTTTAATTATTGATGTTCGAAATGATTCGGGTGGTTACTTAAATAGTGTTACAGATATTAGTAGTATTTTCTTAAAAAAAGGAAAAGTTATTTATCAACTTGAAGACAACAAGAAAAAAGAAATCATCAAAGATAAAACAAAAGAAAGTAGAGACTATCCAATTGCTATTTTAGTCAATGCTGCTAGCGCTTCTGCATCAGAAATATTAGCATCCGCCATTAAAGAAAGCTATGGTGGTTTAGTAGTTGGTACGCAAACATTTGGTAAAGGAACAGTTCAAAAGACAAAGAAACTTTCTGATGGCACCATGATAAAATATACAATACAAAAATGGCTAACACCAAACGGGAATTGGATTAATGAAGTAGGGGTAACTCCGACTAATGCAGTGGCCTATGACACTAATTCAACAGATGACAATCAACTACAAAAAGCTATAGATTTATTGATTAAAAAGATAAAATGAGGGCCATGAAAAGTTCTCATTTTATCATAAAAGAATCTATTAGTTAACCAAAATCTCTTTCAGTGATTAAATTTGATCTTTCACTTACTGTAATTCACAAAAATTATCGATTTATGATATAATGTTCTTGCTCGCTAGGAGGGAGTAGTAATATGATAAGATTTGTTATTTGTGAAGATAATAGAGAGTTCTTAACAAAAATTCACAACATACTAACAAAAGTAATGATGCCTTATAATTTTGAGTATAAGATTAATGAATTTAGCACATATAATAAAGAAGTTCATGAAATTATACAAAAGGAAGGAGAACAAAAAGTTTATATTTTAGACATTGAATTAGGAGATATATCTGGTCTAGAAATTGCTTCAGAAATAAGAGAGAATGACTTAGAAAGTATAATACTTTTTGTAACAAGTCATAGTGAATGTAAAAATGATATTTTTTATTCAAGACTATTGGCGATTGATTATATTCCAAAAGATCGATTGTGGTCAACGAGATTAGAAGAAACAATGGAATATATTATTAAAACAATCAATAAAAAGAGAGTGTTAATTTATAATTTTAACCGCAGTTCATACAGGATTCCTTTTGACAGTATTCTCTATATTGAAAAATTACAAGATGTACCAAAATGTGTCATTAAAACAGAAAGTGGAGAGGAATTCGAAACAAATATTTCAATTGTAGAATTGGCTGAGAAGTTAGGTCATAGTTTCTTCCAATGCCATAAATCATGTATTGTTAATGTCGAAAAAATCAAAAGAATTAATTATTCTGACAATACAATAACATTCCTAAATAATGATACTGTATATTTATTATCCAACAGAAAGAAGAAGGAGTTAAAAGATTATGTGGCAAATTATTAGTGGATATATAAGTGCCTGTGTAATGTTTGAAATAATTTATCTCTTTGGAAAGTTAGTATTGGATAACAAAAGAAAAAATAATGAAATAAAAGTTGTAGGTTTAATATTTTTATTTTCAATTTTACAGGCTTTTATCTTTTTAAGAATGAATGGGACAATTAAAAGTTTGGTGATGACATTAGTAAATATATATTTTATTTCAAATGTTTTTGGGTTAAGTTTGAAAAAGTCGACACTAATGTCAATTATTTATATGATTCTTTTTTTGATATATGATTTTATTGAAATGTTTTTTGTTACTAATGTTTTGGGATTAAGCATGGATTACTGTTTTAATACACTAGCTGGAAGTTTAATTTCCAATATCATTATTGGAATATTGACTATCGTTACTACGTTAATAATGAAAAATTATTTTAAAAGAATAATTGAGATTGAAATAGATAATAATAAAAAAATTATAATTCTCTCTGTCTTAACGTTGATAAGTATTTTTATATTTTTTTATGAAATGGGAAGAGAATTTAGGATAAGCCAAAATTTTTGGATATATTTATTAGTTATCATCGTCTTAATGATAGTTTTATATAATCTATTTAAACAAACAATTATAAATGAAAAAATAAGAAAAGAGTATGATCAATTACTTGAGTTTATGACAACATACGAAGAAGAAATTGAAAAGCAAAGAACATTACGTCATGAAACAAAAAATGAATTTTTAGCAATTCGGGCCAAAATATGTGACAAAGAAAAGGAAGAGGCTATCGTAAAATATATTGATAACATACTAGGAGATAGTTACTTGATAAAACAAGAAAAATATGCAAAATTTGGATATTTACCTCCAAATGGGATTAAGGGATTATGTTATTTTAAAACACAAAAAGCAGAATCCCAAGGAATTAATGTATCCATAAATATTTCTAAAAAAATTAAGGAATCAACAATTTTTGAATTAGATACTAAAATGCAAAGAGAATTTGCTAAAATCTTAGGTGTATTTTTGGATAATGCAATTGAAGCAAGTATAGAATCTAAGGAAAAAGAATTAGGTATAGAGGCTTACTCTAATATTGATAATGAATTTAGAATGATCATTTCAAACACGTATAATAACCAAATCAATGAAGAAAAAATGGGAAAAGAAGCATTTACTACCAAAGGTAAGGGACATGGTCATGGACTATTATTAGTAAATGAAATTGTTAAAAATAACATTTTATTCGAAACAAAAAGAGAAATTAAAAATGGTATCTATAGTCAAACCATTATCGTAAAAAGAAATGAAAAGAAGGTATAATAGTTTTCATTACTATATCTTCTTTTTTATAGTTTAAAGAACAGTATTATTTTTCAATTAATGCTTTTGGCATAACAGGTTCGTCCATAATGAAAAAAATACATCCTTTTGTGCCAATATCAGCTAAACCTCCTCCGATTTTTGCTAATAATTCAATGATAATATCCATCTTTTTTCCTCCTTATCCTTTTCTATGTAAAATTAATTATTGCTAATTAATTTAACACCATTATAATAATTTTTATAATTGTTATATGGCAATTTAAAAGTTGCATAAGTAATTGGTAATATCATTAAAACTGCTTCTATCATTCCAAATAATAAATAATTAGAAATAATACAACTTCCCATTACTACAATAATAAAAGTATAAACACTTCCCAATCCAAAACTAAGCATTTTAAATCTTTTTCTTTTTTTCAAATTAATAATGGGATGTTTATAAGTATCAGCTGGAGCATATCGTAGCAAACAGATATTACAAATAATAGAAATTCCCACCATCAACCAATGAGGAAGCACGATATACTTACATAAGATTGCTCCTCCAATAAAAAAGATAATGGATGAAATCAAACAGTAAATACTTTTACTAGCATGTATTCCAAATGCTTGATTTCGGATAATATTATAGGTAACTAAAAGAATAAATACTTCTTCAAAAATACCAAGCACGATTGCAATTGAAAAAATAATAATCATCTTAGTAATGGATAAATATAACCCCTCTAAACCATAAACGATAATCTCAATCTCATCGTTATTATATTTTCCACTAGATTTTAACATTTTTTCGGAAGTAGAAATAAATCTTTTCTTCATATCCTCACCTACAGTCTCATTATACAAAAAAAACAAATAAAGGAATAAAAAATTTATTCAATGCTTTTATCAATGAAAACAAAAGAAAAAAGTTAACTATAAAATAACGAAAAAATACGTTTACAAAAGAATAATGCACTTTTTACTTTTCTTAATAATTTACTGTCAATAATTTAGGAAAATGTCCTGAAAAAAATTAAACATAAGCGGGATTTTACTCTCGTTTTTTGTCTTAAATTT
>CAKPAK010000053.1 GCA_934132915.1 uncultured Bacilli bacterium | reverse complement strand
CAGAAACAACAGCAAAATTGGATGAATTCTTTGGAGCAAGGGGAATCTTATAATCCTTCTTCGGAAAACGATAAGGCAATTCAAACTATTAATCAAAATAAAATTGGTGAACTGGAGGATCTTCAATCTTTAGTTCATCCAATAAATGCTGAAGAAAATATGACTGGACTTGAGGAGCTTCAATCTTTAACTGATATAGCACTTTCGGGTGCTAATAACGACAAAATAACTGGACTTGAAGATCTTCAATCTCTAACTGATATGGCACTCTCAGATACTAACAATGACAAATGACTGGATTGAAAAACTTCAATCTTTGTCTAATCTAACATAAAAAGTTCCTAATAGAATTGTAATTTAAAGAACAATTAAAATAGAATATTTTTATATAGGTATGAAAAAAATTGGAGGAATGGAATGGAAAACAATAATATTGATACACAAGCAGTTACAGAAATTTTAAACGAACTACAAAGTAAAGTTTCTATACTTTCCCAAAAAATTAGTTCACTTAAAGCTTCAAGTTCTGGAATAAGAAATTGTGCTGAAAAATTGAATTCTTATAATGGAAAAAGAATAACTGGTTCTTCAACAACATTTACAAAACAAATTCCCTCTTCATATGATATAGGTCTTTATAAAACTTGGAAAGTGGCAAATATCACGGGAGTTGATGAAATTCTTTCCGCCTTAGATACAATTGACAAAAGAGTTCAAGAATTTGAAGATGCTTTATCTCAAGTTTCTTCATTTATTCAAGAAACTGGTACAACTAATGAATACATGGCATACGAAATTGCAGCAATTGGAGGGCTTATTTCTATCAATCCTGATGAGGATATGTTAAGAGATAGTGGTTTAACGACTAAAAGTGCTGAAGATGAATATAGCGTTCTAAATGGAAATTACACAGGAATTTCAGATGAAAATATACAATGGTGGACCGATAATCCTATAAAATTTGTTCCAGTTACCAACGGAACAGGTCAACTCGTTTATCGAATTGATCAACAAGATGAATCTGGAAAGTGGATCCCGATGAAATTTACTGATGTAACTACTGCATATCGTTATTTGACTTTAGCAAAAGCAAAACAAAATGATGAAATGAGAAAAGATGTTAGTACTGATGAAGCAAGAGAATATCAAAAAAAATTGAGAAATTTCGGGAAAGGATTAATCGGCGCTTCACTTATGCTTGATAAATTTTCATTAGAGGACAAATCACTAAAATCATCGATTGAAACTGATTATAATGCAGCCTCTAGCATATTAGAAGCCAAAACAGAATTTGCTAACGATTGGGAAAATGCTACTTATAGATATTTAGATAATAATACTTTTATGACTGTAACTAATGGTAAAGTTGGAAATGATTCTGTTCAAATTACACATTATCGTTTGGCCCATCCAGAGAAACAAGTTAAAGTTGTACAAGCTAACGGTGAAGAGTATAAAGGAGGAGTTGAAACAGCAACTCATGCTTATAATAGACTTAAATCAGAAGGGAAAAAACCTATAGGCGTTATTAATGCTTCAAACTTTAACCAAAGTGAAGGATCTGAATGGTACGGTACTCAAGATTTTGAAGGTGCTAATAAAATTGCTATAGTTCACAATAAATTAGTAGATACTAAATCGGGTAATGGTACTTTAGATACCCCTTCGTCGGCACTTGCGGGAGGAGCTGAAATTGCGGTAGGAAAGAATGGGCGATTTTCTAGAATTGCCAGTGGTACAAGTGCTCAACAGCTTATTGATCAAGGTGTTCAGGATACCATTTCCATTCACGAAACGCCGTTAGTAATGACAGATTCTAATGGAAATGGTTATGTTAGTGCTACTGTAGATGATGCTAGTGATAGTGCTTATTACACTAGAAATGTCGTTGGACAAACAGCTTCTGGGGATATTTATATCGTAACTGGTATGACTGATAAACGAAAGGTAGCAGAATATATGCTTAATGAATTAGGATGTAATTTTGCAACTTCAATGGATCAAGGGGGAAGTGTTTCTAATGTTATTAATGGCGAGGAAATCTATAACCAAAGTGAAGGAGAAAGAGCTGTCGGAGATTTTATTGTCATTTATGGAGATTAAATCCATTGCATAATTCATTAATATTTTATATAATAAACATGTAAGGAATTTACATGTTTATTTTAATTAAAAATAATTCAGTATTTTTTATCTATAATATACTAGGAGGTAGTATGATGAAATTATATAATACTTTAAATAAAAAAGTAGAAGACTTTATCCCTAGAGATGGGAAAAAGGTTAAGATGTATACTTGTGGGCCTACGGTTTATCATTATGCGCATATTGGAAACTTGAGGACATATATTTCTGAAGATATTTTAGAAAAATCTTTGAAGTATTTAGGTTATGATGTTACTAGGGTTATGAATATTACTGATGTTGGACATCTAGTTGGTGATGGAGATACTGGTGAAGATAAGATGTTGATGGCCGCAAAAAGAGAACATAAAAGTTCTTGGGAAGTTGCTAGGTATTATACAGATTGTTTTAAGAAAGATTGTGAAAGGTTAAATATTAAATGGCCTAGTATTGTTAGTCCCGCTACGGATAATATTGATGAATATATTAAGATTATTTCTAAATTATTAGAAAAAGGCTATGCTTATATTAGTGATGGGAATGTTTATTATGATACTTCTCGTTATCAAGATTATTATCATTTATCTGGTAGAAATGCTGATGATTTAATGGTAGCTGTTCGTGAAGATATTAAGGAAGATACTTCTAAGAGAAATCCTTTTGATTTTGGCTTATGGTTTACCAATTCTAAGTTTAATAATCAAGAAATGCAATGGGATAGTCCTTGGGGAAGAGGTTATCCTGGATGGCATATTGAGTGTTCTGGTATTAGTATTAAATATTTAGGAGAATACTTGGATATTCATTGTGGGGCTGAAGATGCTATATTTCCTCATCACACGAATGAGATTGCTCAAAGTGAAGCTTATTTAGGTCATAAGTGGTGTAATTATTGGGTTCATTTTGGCTTTTTAAATGATAAGAATGGTAAGATGAGTAAAAGTAAGGGAGAATTTCTCACTGTTGATTTATTGATAGAGAAGGGCTACAATCCTCTTGCTTATCGATATTTGTGTTTGAATAGTTACTATCATAATGCTTTAACATTTAGTTATGAGATATTAGATGGTGCTTCTAGGGAGTATGATAAACTTAAAAGAAGAGTTAACAAATTATCTCATGATGGTAATGTTAATCAAACTAAATTTCAGGAGTATCATGATAAGTTTGGGGATAATTTGGAAAACGACTTAAATACTTCTAGTTGTATTACTTTGTTATATGATGTCTTAAAAGATAATTCTATTAACGATCGAACAAAAAGAGAAATTATTTGTGATTTTGAAAAGGTACTATCTCTTGATTTATTTGATGAAGAAAATACTTCAATAGATGTTAGCTTAAAGAATTATATTGAGAAAATGATAGAGAAGAGAAGAATTTATAAAAAAGAAAAGAATTTTGAAGAAGCAGATAAGATAAGGGAAGAGTTAATGAATAAAGGTATTATGATTAAAGACACCAGAGAAGGTACTACATATGAGATAGTAAAGTAGGTGATAGTTATGGGATATGGATATTATTATGATCCTACGTATATTTTAGTAGTGATTGGATTTATTATTACTTTAATTGCGGAGATTGGCGTTAAAGGAAGTTATAGTAAATATAAAAGAGTTAATGCATCTAAGAGGATTACGGGGCGTGAAGTTGCTAGAAAGATATTAGATGCGAACGGACTAGAGAATGTGCAAATAAAGGAAGTAGGGGGAACTCTTAGTGACCACTATAGCCCAAGTGATAAGACCGTTAATTTGTCTACAGATATTTATAAAGATAGCAGCATTGCTTCTATTGCCGTTGCTGCCCATGAATGTGGACATGCTATCCAAGATAAGGTAGGGTATAAATTCTTAAGAATTAGGCATTCTATCATTCCAACAGTTAATATTTGTTCAAAGTTAGGCTATTTTGTAGTCGTGATTGGCCTTATTTTTGGTTCATTTAACCTTGCTATGATTGGTCTTTTCTTATTATGTACAATTTTAGTATTTCAGTTAGTTACTTTACCGGTTGAATTCAATGCATCGCGTAGAGCGAAGGAAGAATTGATTAAATTAAATCTAGTGGACCAAAAAGATACTAGTGGAGTTAAATCGATGCTATTTTCAGCCGCAATGACTTATGTTGCATCTGTTGCTAATACTTTATTGCAAATGCTTAGAATGTTATTAATTATATTAAATAGTAGACGGAGTGATGATTAATTTTTTATAAAAAGTTGTATTAGTGATATTGGGAAGTAAATTATTTAGACAAATTTAAACTCTAACTTTAAATTTGTCTATTTTTTAGAGGTTTATAATAAAAAAGAAAAGAGGTAGAGATGAAAAAGAGAACTGAGGCTAAACTTGAAAAAAATATTAAAGAAAGTTTTATAAGTGATATTGATTATCAAGATAATTTAATCGATATTTTCATTCATGATAAAAAATTAAATCACGATTTAGAAGAATTAGAAATTAATGGATGTTATTTTAAGAATGTAGATTTTTCAAACATTCTAGTTAGAAATTGTGATTTTATTGATTGTATTTTTGAAAATTGTAATTTAATGGGAATTGATTTTTCTTCTAAAAGTATCCACCGAGTTTGTTTTAAGAATTGTAATTTAGGAAGTACAAATTATATTATGAGTAGTGTTAAGGATGTTTTAATTGATGATTGTAAATGTGATTATATTAATTTTTCTGATAGTAAAGTAGATGTTTTAGAAGTTAGAGGTAGTCTTTTTAGAGAAGCTAGATTTGTAAGTACTACACTGAAGAATGTAACTTTTAATGGAGTGAACTTTCGGGGATGTGAATTTTTAAACACTTCTTTAAAGAATATTGATTTTAGTTCTTGTGATGTTTCTGATATGATGGTAAATGCTAATGATATTAAAGGAATGATTGTTAATGAAAGGCAGGCTTTAATGTTAGTGAATTTACTTGGAATAATAATTAAGGAATAGAATACTTATTTCGTTTTTTCTTATGATATAGAGAAGTTTGGATAAGTATTTTTCTCTTATAAAATGAAGACAAGGGCAGAAATTTGCTTAATTTGTTATTTTTTGATATAATGGGTGCGTTGGAGGAAAAGTATATTTATGAAAATTACAAGTGTAGAATTTACTACTTCTGCAGTTAGAAGGAGCCAATATCCAGAAGAAAAGTATCCTGAATTTCTCCTTGTTGGTAGAAGTAATGTAGGAAAGAGTAGTTTTATTAATACTCTTGTTAATCGAAAGAGTTTAGCTAGAATTAGTTCTATTCCTGGGAAAACACAAACACTTAATTTTTACTTTATTAATGAAAGTTTTTATTTAGTGGATGTTCCTGGATATGGCTTTGCAAGGGTAAGTAAGAATTTAAAGAATAAATTTGGTTTAATTATAGAAGATTACTTGAAGGAAAGAAAGATGTTAAAATCTGTTTTTATGCTAGTAGATTTTCGGCATAAACCTACAAATGATGATGTACTGATGTATGAGTATTTAAAGTACTATCATATTCCTGTTACGATTATTGCAACAAAAAGTGATAAAGTTAGCAAGAATAGTTATGAGAAGAATAAAAAAATTATTCGTGATACATTAAAAATGATAGATGATGATGGCTTTATTTTATTCTCGTCTGTTAGTAAAACTGGAAAACAAGAAGTTCATGATAAAATTTTAGATTTAATTCAGTCTTAGGCACCTAATTTTTATTTTAGAATACATTACATCAGGTGAAGATGAATGATAATTCAAAAGTTAGATGACTATTATATCGTTAAGGTTTTTAAAGAAAAATTAGGGGATTTTGATGCTTTTGATAAGTCTTGTATTGAACAGTTATTTCAAGGAATTTTAAAAAAATTACTAAAGAGATATTCTATTCATGGGTTAATTGAGGCTGATGTTTATTTTGATAGATTATATGGAATGATTATTGAATTAAGAGAGGTTTATGATTACTTTGAGGAGATAGATTTAAGAATTCATTTTCATTTAGATTCTGTTTTTTTAGTAGAGATAGAGGAGAATGATATTGATATATTAAAAGATATTTATTACTATCGGGGTAAATACTATAGAACTTATGATAAAATGAGAGATAGTCCTATTATATATAAAGATAGTGAATGTATAGAGATTATGGAAAAAGGAATACATTTATAGAAAGTGGTGACGATATATGAGAATGCCTACGGTTTGTTTAGTTGGAAGACCTAATGTTGGAAAGAGTACTATTTTTAATCGGTTAGTTGGAAAAAAGATTTCTATTATTGAAGATACCCCTGGTGTTACAAGAGATCGAATTTATGGAGATGCTAAATATTTAGATTATTCTTTTCATTTGATTGATACTGGTGGTATTGATGTTGGAGACGATACTTTTAATGATGAAATTAGAATGCAGGCTAGTATTGCAATAGATGAAGCTGATGTTATTATTTTTGTTGTAGATGGTAAAGAAGATATTACCAAGAATGATTATGTGATTCGAGATATGCTTCGAAAAAGTGGTAAGGATGTCGTAGTTGCTGTGAATAAAATCGATAATGAAAATAGAATGGAAAATATTTATCAATTCTATGAACTTGGATTTGAAAATGTTATCGGAGTAAGTGGAGAGCATAATATTGGCTTCCAAGAATTATTAGATAAAGTTGTCCAAGATTTCAAACCTATTCCTGAAATTGAATATAGTGAAGGCAAGATTAAATTCTGTTTTATTGGAAGACCTAATGTTGGGAAAAGTAGTTTAGTAAATGCTCTTCTTAATGAAGAAAAGGCAATTGTTAGCAATGTTGCTGGAACAACTAGGGATGCTGTAGATACAGAATTTCGTTATGAGGGAAAAGACTATGTTGTAATTGATACTGCTGGACTTCGTAAAAAGGGAAAAGTTTATGAGAGTATTGAAAAGTATAGTGTTATTCGAAGTATGAAAGCTATTGAAAGAAGCGATGTTTGTTGTATTGTCATTAATGCTGAAGAAGGAATTATTGAGCATGATAAACATATTGCTAGTTATGCCCTAGAGGCTGGAAAACCACTTGTTTTGGTTGTTAATAAATGGGATACTGTAAATGATAAAAATGATATTAAAAGTTTTACTACTTTAATGAGAAATGAATTTCAATTTTTATCTTATGTTCCTATCGTATTTGTTTCAGCTTTAACTAAGAAAAGAATTCATACTTTAATGCCTGAGATTCTTAAAGTTTATAAAAATTCAACCCTAGAAATTAAAACGAGTGTTTTAAATGAAGTAATACGTGAAGCAGTACTTCTTAATCAACCACCTTCTTATAAAGGAAAGCGATTAAAAATTTATTTTGCTAATCAATCTGGGACAAGACCTCCTAAATTTACTTTACACGTTAATAGTAAAGGATTAGTACATTTTTCTTATGAAAGATATTTAGAAAATAAATTGAGAGAGAATTTTGATTTAGAAGGAACACCAATTGTAATACAATTTAAGAATAAAAATGAAGATTATTAAACATAGATAATTTATTTTATCTAGTTTTTTCTTGTTATTTAGAAAATAGCTGAGGAAGTATTTTAGAAATAGAGGTGAAAAGAAATGAAAGAATTTATACAAAGTTTAAAATTTACTTGGAAGTATGCGAAGAAAGAGAAGGGAAGAATTATTTTATTTGGAATAGCAAATTTATTTAATGTAATTTTTAGTATTTTAATTCCTATGATTGATGCAAAAATTATTATTGAATTGACGGCTAATCATTTTGAAGGATTAATATTTATGGCAATTTGTTTAACGGTTAATGAAGTTCTTTATGATTTATTTGATTTTTTATCCCGAAGACTTTCTGTTGTTGTTTACCATCATACGCTTGAAATAATTGGGATGGATTTAGGAAAAAATATCTTAAAATTAGAAAATAATTCTTTAGATGAGCATGGTAGTGGTGTATTTATCCAAAGAATGACAGGAGATACGGATAAACTTGCTGATGTATTTAATCATTTAGTATCTATGTTTTCTTCCTTAGTAAAATATATTGGAATATTGATCGCTATTTTTATTGTTAATAAGATTGTTTTTCTTTTTACATTAATTATTTTAATTATTCGCTATCTTATTGAAAGGGCAAGAGCAAATAGAAGAAAAAAAGACGATAAATTATCAAGGAAAGCTAAAGATAGTGTTTCTAGTTTTGTTGGAGAGTTGGTTCGTGGTGCTAGAGATATTAAAATGCTAAATAGTGAAAATGATTTTATGAAAGAAATGAATTATCGAATCAAAGATTTTAATGAAAAAAGAATAAGAATGCAGAATGTAAGTTGGAATTACCGAGTTTTTAGTTTTTGGTTTACTGATATTAGTTTTCTTTTATTGATTATTCTTCTTGCTTTTTTAATTAAAGATAAAGTGATTTCTATATCGATTGCGATGGTTTTATATAACTATGTTGGTAATGTTGGTGGATCTACTTATTTGCTTGGAGATTTATTGGAATATATTAAAGATTTTAATTTATCCTGTGAAAGAGTAAGAGAAGTAATAGATGGAGAAAAATTTAAAAAGGAACAATTTGGAGAAAAGCATTTAGATAAAGTAGAGGGGCATTTTACTTTTGAGCATGTTTTCTTTAAGTATAAAGAAAAAGAAGTATTAAAAGATTTAACATTTGAGGTAAAGCCTAATGAAACAGTTGCTTTTGTTGGAAAAAGTGGGGCTGGTAAGACAACTATTTTTAATCTTTTATGTAAGATGTACGATGTTAACCAAGGAAAGATTGCTATTGATGGAGTTAATATTAATGAATTAGATAAAGATAGTATTCGTGGAAATATTACTATTATTTCACAAAATCCTTATATTTTTAATATGAGTATTCGAGATAATCTTAAATTGGTTAAAAATAATTTAAGTGATGAAGAAATGTATAATGCATGTAAAATTGCTTGTCTTGATGATTTTATTCAAGAGTTACCTGATGGATACGATACAATTATTGGAGAAGGTGGCGTTAATTTATCTGGTGGTCAAAAGCAAAGATTAGCGATCGCTAGAGCATTAGTGCAAAAGACAGAAATTATATTATTTGATGAAGCAACAAGTGCTTTGGATAATGAAACACAAGAAAAAATTCAACGTGCAATTGAAAATATGAAAAATGAGTATACGATTTTAATTATCGCTCACCGCTTATCCACAATTATTCATGCTGATAGAATTCTTTATTTAGAGGATGGAAAAATCATTGCTCAAGGAACGCATCATGAATTATTAAAAAATTGTCCTAGTTATCAAAAGTTATATGAAAGTGAAATAAAAAAAGATGAATAAAAAAGTTAGCATAATGTTCTTTATATGCTAGCTTTTTTGTAGATGCTATTTTATTTTTAAAATTAAGTAGTTTATTTCTATTCTCACATATAATAGAGTAGGAGGTTATTATGGCATTTAGTGATAATTTTTTTAAAAAGATAG
>CAKPAK010000052.1 GCA_934132915.1 uncultured Bacilli bacterium | reverse complement strand
ATATAATTACTATTATTTTGCTTTTCTTTAGTTTATTTATTTCCAATATAATATTTAATCATTTCTGTGTATTGATCTTGTGCATTTAAACAAGTATCTATTAAATAACCTTTTTCTTTATTAGTTTGATATCGATTTAATCCCCTATAGTAGAATAATTTATCTTTATCTAAAATAATAAATGGTACTATATTATTTTTCAAGCATTCTTTAAAAGCAATTATTCTACCAACTCTACCATTTCCATCTTGAAATGGATGTATCTTTTCAAATTTAGAATGAAATTCTATTATTTCATTTATTGTTATTTTATTTAATTCCCCATACCATTCTAATAATTTTTTCATATCTTTTTCAACATTTTTCGGTTCCGTAGTTTTAAGTCCTCCTACTTCATTAGGTAATTTTTTATAATCTCCAACTATAAACCAATCTTTCCTACTATCTGACGTTCCCTCTTTTAATATTTTGTGAAATTCCTTTATCATTTTTTCTGTTAATTTTTTATCTGCTATTTCTAACATATAATCAACTAATTTAAAATGATTAGCAGTTTCTAACACATCATCTAAATCTGTTACTGAGTCTTTTTCTGCTAATAATGTGTTAGTTTCATAAATATATCTAGTCTGATCTTCTGTAAGTTTACTTCCCTCAATATGATTAGTATTATATGCAAAAGTTATTTGAGTATTATGATATAAATTACCTTTTAGTTTCATTTTTTTTTGTTCTCTTAATACTTCTAAAATATTTATTCTTGATATATCAAAAGTATCTTCTTTTATCAATTCATCTACTGATACTTCAAATAAGTCAGCTAATCTCTTTAATGATTCTATATTAGGTTCCAAAGTCCCAGCTTCATATTTTGAAATAGTTGCTGCTTTAACATCTAGTATATCAGCAATTTCGCCTTGAGTCATATTTTTGCTTTCTCTATATTTTTTTATTTTTTCTCCTAACATAATAAAAACTCTCCTTTTTGATTATAATAATATTATATCATATTATTTCCAAAAAAGAAAGTTTTTATTTAATTTTATATATTATTTTCTAAAATAGAATTTATTTTTAGCTAATTAATGATTACAATTTTATTCATTTTTATATTCTTCGCTATCTTCCGCAACCATTAATTGATTTTCTTCATTATCCTCATCTTTTTTATATTCAACCTCTTTTTTAGTAAATAGTGATTTGTTTGTAATACTAAAGAATTTATCGAAAAAGTCTATTAATTTATCTATTACAACATTCTTTTTCTTTAACCTAGACCTGTCTTTTGCAAACATATCCATTGGTGGCAATACAGATGATATTCCTGTTCCATCTGTTTCTATACTTCCTTTATCAAAAGATTTCTTAATAAATTTGTATGTTTCTTCTGAATTCAGATTCTCTTCCTTAATTATTTTGTCTAATTCTTCTCTCTTTCTACTATTCATAAAAATCTCAAAATCAGTATATACATCTGAACTCACATTTAGTGAATCTATAAATTCTAGAATTAAATCTTTTTTATTTCTTAAGTCTGGACTTGACATGATTGCTTTGTTAATTGTTACTAGCACCTCTTTATCTTTCATATTGCTATCATGATATTTTTTTACTAAAGCTAAAATATAATCTATATTTACTTCTATTTGCTTTATAAGTTCCATTTCAAAAACTATATCTTCTGTTATGTCTGTTGAATCTACTTTTGATTTTTTTCTAAAATCATCATAAATATCTTGATATACGCTATGGTAATCTTGAGTATCTCGTTCATTTAGCAATTGTTCATCTTTAAATTGATCAAATGAATTTAAAATATTAGTTACTTTTAAAATTGCACCATACAATTTTATAAATTCCTTTTGTTTTTGTTCTCCAATAATTGTTTGACCTATTGGAAATTTTTCTTTTAATTCTTCAACAAGTTCTTTATAACCTTTAAACAACTTTCCTTTGTCATCTTCATAACCATAATAGTAATCTTTATATGGCTTTAATAAAACTATTCCTGAAGCATTACTATCTCCAAATAAAGCTAATGCATCATTTAATTCCTTTTCTAAATTTCTAAATGAAACAATATTACCGTAAGTTTTAACAGAATTTAATATTCTGTTTGTTCTTGAAAATGCTTGTATCAGTCCATGATATTTCAAATTTTTGTCCACCCATAGTGTATTAAGTGTCACAGCATCAAAACCAGTTAAAAACATATTTGCAACTATTAAAATATCAATTTCTTTATTCTTCATTCTTAGTGAAAGATCTTTATAATAATTCTGAAATTTTTCTCCTGTTGTGTCATAACTTGTTCCAAACATTTTATTGTAATCTTTGATTGCTAACTCAAGAAAATCTCTATCACTCTTATTTAGCCCTTCTGTAGTTTCAGAATTTTCATCGTAAACTCCATCTACAACTTCATCATTTGCTCCATAGCTATAAATAAGAGCAATTTTCAAGTTATGGCTTTTATTATTTTTAAATTCACTATAATATTTTTTAGCCATATTTATATTAGCCACAGCAAAAATTGAATTAAATCCTTTTATATTTGATTTACTCTTTATTTGTTTAGCATCTCTATTTTTAGCTACTTCCACAACATTTTCTAATGTATTATATACATATGACTCATCATTTTTAGTTTTAGAAGAAAAATGTTCAATTATATATTTTGTAATTGCTGATATTCTTGTTTTGTTATCATAGGCTTTTTCAATATCAATTTTATATACTTTTTCATCCTTTACATCTTCTTTAATATCAACTCTACCAATATATTCATATCTAAATGGTAATACATTTTTATCACTTATAGCATTTACTATTGTGTATGTATGAAGTCTTTCTCCAAATAATTGACCTGTAGTTTGCATTATTCCTTTTTTTGTTTTGGCATTACCTGTAAATATAGGAGTTCCTGTGAATCCAAATATTATCCATTTTTTAAATTTTTGGGTTATATTTTTATGCATATCTCCAAACTGACTTCTATGGCATTCATCAAATATAAAAATTATTTTTTTATTATATGCTTTTGAGTTGTTATTTTTCTTTATAAAACTATCTAACTTTTGAATTGTTGTAATAATTATTTTAGATTTGCTATCTTCTAGTTGTCCTTCTAATATTTTAGTATTAGCATTTGAATTAGCACATCCTTTTTTGAATCTATCATATTCTTTCATTGTTTGATAATCCAAATCTTTTCTATCTACTACAAATATAACCTTATCTATATATTCAAGCTTACTTGCTATTTGAGCTGTTTTAAAAGAAGTCAATGTTTTTCCTGATCCAGTTGTATGCCATATATAGCCACCACCTTCAATTGTTCCATATTCATTGTAATTATTTGCTATTTCTATTTTATTTATTATTTTTTCTGTTGCTGTAATTTGATATGGTCTCATTACTAATAAATCTTCTTCAGAAGTAAGAATGCAATATTTAGTTATTATATTTAGTAATGTTCTTTTGCTAAAGAAAGTTCTTGCAAAATCTTCCAAATCACAAATCCCATTATTATTTTGATCTGCCCAATATGATGTAAATTCAAATGAATTAGACTTTTTTACAGTTTTTCCATCAAGATGTTTATATCTTGTAGTATTTGAATAATACTTAGTAAATGTCCCATTACTTATAACAAATATTTGAACATAATTATATAATCCAGAATTGTACCAAAATGAATCTCTTTGATATCTCTCTATTTGATTAAAGGCTTGTCTTAATTCAACACCTCTTCTTTTCAGTTCTACATGAACCATAGGGAGTCCATTCACTAAAATCGTAACGTCATATCTATTTTTTCTTTTATCCGTTTCTACTTCATATTGATTAATTACTTGAACGCTATTATTATGAATATTATCTTTATCTATTAAATAAATATTTCTTAATTCTCCATTTTCTAATGTTAATATTTGCTTATAATCTTCTTGAATTTTTTTTGTTTTCTCTATTATTCCATCATTGGGATTAGCAATAATGTTATTAAATAAATCTTCCCACTCTTTATCTGTAAATTTAATTTTATTTAGTTTTTCTAATTTCTCTTTTAGATTTTTTATTAAATCTTTTTCATTATTTATATTTAA
The DNA here is from genome assembly GCA_934132915.1 of uncultured Bacilli bacterium. Next base: position 5,484 of record CAKPAK010000052.1, on the reverse strand, counting down.
ATATTCATAAGATTGCTCTTGCAATATTTTAATAAAATTTTTCTCAAGTTCTGCTTCACTTTGATATGATGTTTCTTTTCTTTCTAATGGCTTATATTCTGTTAATACTGTTGAATTATCACTCTCAGATATAATATTTCTTTTATTCTCCATCTATTTTCCCCCATTTAAAATTCTTAACAAATTTATTATATGTATCTATAAATAATTCTTTATCATCATATGTTAATTCTCTATATTCAATATCTGACAATCTACTATGACTATATAAATTAATGATTCTTATAAATTCTTGTTTTTTATCATTTTCAATACAGTCAACCCAATTACCATATCCTAAAAAATTTGCTGTCTTTTCTAATAAGCTTCTAAATAAATTAAAATGATATTTTTGAATATCTTCTTCTTGTATGGCTCGTTCTATTTCTTCTTTGACCATTAGATGATATCCAAATGGACTATCTATTTTCTGATTTTTTAGTTCATATATTTTATTCTTCTTTTTCAATATGAATGGTTTAAAATTATATTCTTTATTTTTCCTATATTGATTATATATAACATTATAAAATAATGCGTGATGAGTTGTTATTAAAAATTTCAATTTATGATTACTATTGTTTTTATATTTATCTATTACTTTTATCAACATCATTGCAATTGAAATAATCTTTGAATCATCTATCGATGAGACTGGATCATCTATAATAACATACTCTAAACTATCAAAAAATTCAGTAAATCTGTCATCTTTTTCCATATTTAATGTATCTATTGCTGTCTCTAAAATTGTGTAGAAAATTGACCATATAAATACGCTTTCTTCTCCTTTAGATATTTTTATTCCTTTATCATAGTCACTATCACCTGAAGCAATGCTAAAAATAATTTCACCTCTATCTAATTCAAAACTTGGTTCAACCTTTGAATTAATAATACTCGTAAAATTTTCTATAATTTGATTTTCAAGACCCTGTTCTTTAATAAATTCTACCAACCAACAGGATGGATTAATTTTGAAAATATAATTATCATTATCCCATGTAAAAAGATCTTCTACGAAAGCATTATAACATAATGTTTTTCCATCATCCATCTCATCTGTTAATGTTGTAGATAATCTTGTTTTTCCAGTTGCATTAAAAGCATACAAAATAGAAACATTCTTATTTTGATTGTTTGAATTTAAATTGCTTTTTATTTTGTCAGAAACTGCTTCAATTGAATTATATTCATCCATTAAGCAATCACCTCTTTAAAGTTTAATAATTTATTTCGATAATATTCATATTGTTTCCTTCTGAGTTTAATTTCGGCAGGCAATCCTTCTGATATGTCATTTATGAGATTATCAATTTTTTCTAATATATTTACAATTTCATTTTGTTGTTGCTCCGGTAAAACTGGAACCATTATTTTTCTAAATTCAGTTTTATTAAATTTGGGCATAGCACTTTTAGATACAATACTTTTTATAGCTTCTTGTCCATATATGCTTTTTAACCAATAATAATAAAACTTATTGTTCGGTGTTTTTATCATAATCGAATTTGGAGCCAAGCTCATATTTATATCTAATTTTGGACAAAGAAATGTGGTTCCAACACCTGCTCCTACATTATTAATTATAATCTCTCCACCAAATAGCTTTGATTTTTTTAAAAAACCATATGCATGTTTATCAATATAAACAAATTTATCAGGATTAAATCCATTTGAATAATCTACTGTTCTAAGTAATACCGCATAATCTGGTTCGCTTTTATATTGAACATTTTTTGCTATTTCTGCAAAACTACCATTTGCAACATAATCTGTAATAGTGCTAGATATTTCTCCAATTGGAACATATTTAACTGGTTTTTTAAATTTAAAAATCTTTTTACTATAAAATTCGTATTGTTTTTTTCTTGCTTCCAACTCTGCTTCCAACTCTGCTTCCAACTCACCAAATTTATCAAGTATCTCTACTATTTTCTCTTGTATTTCTTTTTTTGGCAAAGGTATTTTAAATTCACTATATTTCTGAATCCATTGTCTTGAATGCTCTTTTGGGATATATTCAATATTTTGCATGCAATAATAAATAAACTTAAATGAATCATTGGTCTTAGGCACAAGAATTTTCATTGCAGATGATTTTACTTTAAAATCAAATTCTACCCAATGATTTGAAGTTGTAAAGTCATCAAATATTATTACTGGTTTTTCTTTAGATGCCTTATAAATACCATCGATTTCATTGGTATATCCCAATATAAAAGTCTGTCCAGCAGTTAGAACTGGTATTGTATAGTTTTTATCATAATTTGTGTTTTTTACAATATACCTTGAAGGTTGAATATAATCCAACAATTCATTTAATTTACGGTATTCAACGCCATCCGAACACATCTTTTTAATTAAATCATTAATTTTACTCATTATCTTCCTCCAATTCTTGGATTATTTTATCAAGTTCAATTCTAATTTTGTTTTCTCTTTTCACTATTTCTTTTATATTTTTATTTACTTCTTTTATATCAATTTTTTCTTCTTCCAAATTATTCTTTATGTATGTATTGACTGATATATTATAATTATTTTTTTCTACTTCTTCATTAGCTACTACTACTACTGGTTCATTTTCTTTGCCTTTTCTATTTTTGATTTTGTCTATAATCCAATTTATATTATCTGGAGATAACTTATTTTTATTGGAGTTTCTTATAAATTTATTTGAAGCATCAATAATTAGTATATCGTTAGTTTTTTTTGATTTTTTTAATACTAATATACATGTTGCTATAGATGTACCAAAAAATAAATCACTTGGCAATTGAATAACAGTATCTACAAAGTTATTATCTACCATATATTTTCTAATTTTTTGTTCTGCTCCACCACGATATAATACTCCTGGAAATTGAACTATTGCAGCTGTTCCTTTTTGACTTAACCATGATAACATATGCATCGTAAATGCAAGATCTGCTTTTGATTCTGGTGCAAGTATTCCTGCTGGTGCAAATCTTTCATCATTTATTAATAACGGGTCTGATTTTCCCGCCCAATGAATAGAATATGGTGGATTAGATACTATTGCATCAAAAGGCTCATCATCCCAATTCATAGGATTTGTTAAAGTGTCTCCTCTAGATATGTCAAAATTATTATAATTAATGTCATGTAAAAACATATTTATTCTAGCTAGGTTATATGTCGTTAAATTAATTTCTTGCCCATAAAAACCATTTTTTATGTTTTCTTTTCCAAGTATTTTTGCGAACTTTAACAATAATCCTCCAGATCCACAGCATGGATCATATACTTTATTTACTTCTTTTTTATCCATTATTACAATTTTAGCAAGCAATTCACCAACTTCTTGTGGTGTAAAAAATTCTCCTCCAGACTTACCAGCATTGGATGCATACATTGTCATTAAATATTCATATGCATCTCCAAAAGCATCAATTGTATTATCTGAGTAATTACCTAATTTCAAATCTCCAATTGCATCTAGCATTTTAATTAATTTCTCATTTTTTTCATCTACTGTATTTCCTAATTTATTTCCTTTAACATCAAAATCATCAAATAAACCTTTAACTGCTTTTTCTGATGCTGTCCCTTTAGCAGATGCTTCTATATTTTCAAAAACTTTATGTATTGTTATATTTAAATCAGGATTTACTTTTGCCTTTTTTCTAACATTACAAAATAACTCACTTGGCAAAATAAAGAATCCCTTATCATTTAAAATATCTTCCCTACCATATTCTGCGTCCTCATTAGAAAGATTTTTGTACTCGAAGTCTTTTTTTCCTAATTTTCTCTGATTAGTATTAACATAGTTTTCTATATTTTTTGATATAAATCTATAAAATAATAGTCCTAATACATATTGTTTAAAATCCCATCCATCAACAGCGCCTCTTAATTCATCCGCCATTTTCCATATTGTTTTATGAAGTTCATCTCTTTCTTTTTCTTTTTTATTATCCATCATCTTATCCCCCTATATCTATCCTTTTCTGCCAGATAAATTTATTTTTATAATTTTTTCTTTTTTTAATAGTTCTCTTATTTTGTCCCAGCTATTTTTATTGCAAAAAATACCTTCATATATATCGGAAGGAATATCGTCTTTTTCTTTTGCTAAGTTATTGAAGAACTTATTTCTTTCTTCCCCTTCTATTTCTAAACTATTTGCAATTTTTATTTGTAAACCCCTGTCTGGTGGTCCGCTTGTACCATTTATCATTTTATTTACATAGGTCGGTGTAACATCAATCATTCTTGCAAATTTGTTCTGGCTTATTTTTTTGCTTTTTAATTTTTTATTCAAAAAAGTTTTAAATTTACTCATTTGTATGACCTTTCATATATTAACTATAAACTAGCAGTTTATAGTTAATATATGAAAATATCTATATTTAGTCAATATTTATTACAAAAATGTAAAATAAAAATAATATTTCTGTAATATTTCTAATTTCTCCAAAAGAAATTATCATATATGTAACCAGCTTTTATATACTTCTCTGTCAATTCCATTTTGTGCTTTTCTAATAATTCTAAATACTTTTGTTTAAATACATTTTTACAAATCCATTTCACTCCTTCTTTTGAAATTACAACTTTATTATTTATTAAAAATTTATATTCACTCAATCCATAGTCGCACATTTTTTTAATTGCTTTTCTAACAGTAATATCTTTTCTATCAAAATACTTACATAATTGTTTTTTATTCATATCTTCATTCCATCAATTTTCATTGTGCTCTAATTTTAAAAATTCTTCATATAATTTAATTCTTGTTTTAAAAAAATCTACATCAGCATCAATTAGTGATTTTTCTTTTTGAAAATATACTCGCTTTAACCATTCATAACCCTCTATTAAAATAAAATATTTTCTACTTCTAATTTTCTCACTTCTCCATCTACATGTTGGATGTTTTTTTACCATAACATCTACAGCTTTTCTTAAATCCATATGAGTTATTTTTTTCCATGTTTAGTTGTTATTCCTAATAAATGTAATCTCTTTAAAATTTTATTATACGATAAGAAAATACTATCTAAAACTTGTTCTGAATCTCTCTTCATTTTTAATCACTTTCTTAATATAAAATTTATTAATGCTAGTTTACAAAGCATTAATAATTAGCAAAATTTATTTTGCTCGAATTTAGGTAGTATTTTTTAGTACCTAATATTCGCCAGCCTGGTGTCTTGACACCCTTTTCACTGTTTAGGGCAAAATGCCCTAATACCCTTTTTGCTCTCCGAGGGATATTTTTATTATAAAAATTAGGACAAATATATACAAAAATTTATACTTTCTTGTCCTAATTTTTTCATCAATTTCTATTTACTTTTTTAAAAGAATCAATTATAATTTTTATATAAAATATTTAAAAAAGTTATCTTTTTAGTTAGTTATTGTTACCGCAATTACTAACTTTTTTCTTTTGAATTCTATGATCTATATCAT
>CAKPAK010000051.1 GCA_934132915.1 uncultured Bacilli bacterium | reverse complement strand
AAAAATAAAGAAATAATAGATAAAATAAAAGAAATATTTATTAATAATAAAGAAAGATATGGTTATCGTAGAATTACGTTAGAATTAAGAAACCAAGGATATAATGTTAATTATAAAAAAGTTTATAGAATAATGGTTAAATTAGGTTTAAAGCCACTAAAAAGAAATAAAAGAAAATATTCATCTTATAAAGGAACTGTTGGTAAAATTGCTGATAATCTAATTGAAAGGAACTTTTATGCAGACAATCCCAATGAAAAATGGTATACAGATGTAACAGAGTTTAATCTTCGTGGAGAGAAATGTTATTTATCACCAATATTGGATGGATATAATGGTGAAATAATATCTTATAATATTTCTAAATCACCTAATTTAGAATAAGTAAATGATATGCTTAATAAAGCATTTGATGGTAGAAATTTAGAAGGATTAATATTTCATTCAGATCAAGGATGGCAGTATCAACACCAATCTTATCAACAAAGATTAAAAAACAATGGTATAAAACAAAGTATGTCAAGAAAAGGAAATAGTATAGATAATGGTATGATGGAAAATTTCTTTGGTATACTCAAAACAGAAATGTTTCATGACCAAGAAGATAAATACAAAACACTAGATGAATTAATTTTAGCGATTGATGACTATGTTAATTACTGCAATTATGATAGAATTAAAGTGAAATTAAAAGGACTGTCACCTGTAAATTATAGGTTACAATCCTCTAATTAGAAACTATTTATAAACTGTCCAACTTTTAGGGGTCATATCAAAATTTAGATATGCTTTTTAAGTTCTATCGAATTTTAAAGAATTTCCATATCAAGAGGACACTATGTCTTTGTATGGTGTTTTCTTTTTTTATAATTTATATTTGTTTTTATTATGATTTGTGAATTTAGTTCCTAAACTTTTTTACGGAGCAGATTCTTATGATTAATTTATAATAAGTATTGCAATTTTTTTACGAAGTCAAATTCCGTTTACTTTGTCAAAATTTAGTATTATTATAATCAAAAACATTTTCATTATATGTGGAATTGTAACTAAATATTTTCATTAAAAATTCTTAAAAAATAATGGAATTGTTTTTTGCGATTGTTAGTTCTTTGCTTTATTATTGATAATATGGTAAAATAGTTTTAAGAAATGAGGGATATTATGATTGAGCGTTTGGAAGCAACTTTAATAAGATATAATGAAATTGTGAAAGCATTGTCTAAACCTGATGTAATTCAAGATATAAAGAGAATGACTGAATTATCAAGAGAACAAACTCGGCTTACTGAAACGGTAGAGTTATATCAGAAGTATAAAGGTATTTTAAAAAATATTGAAGAGGATAAGGAGTTATCGAAGGATCCTGAATTGGGGGAATTTGCTAAAGAGGAATTAAGTTCTTTGATGAAAGAAAAGGAAGATATTGATGCTAAATTTCAAATTTTGTTGTTGCCACATGATCCTAATGATGAAAAAAATGTTATTGTTGAGATAAAGGGTGCTGCTGGTGGAGATGAAGCAAATATTTTTGCCGGGGATTTATTTGATATGTATAGTAAGTATGCTAGTAGAGAGGGTTGGAAAATCGAAGTTACGAATAGTATTGAAGGTGCTGCTGGAGGTTTTACTAATATAGAGTTTATGGTTAAGGGGGAAAGTGTTTTTTCAAAGTTAAAATACGAAAGTGGTGCTCATCGTGTACAAAGAGTTCCTTTAACAGAAAGTCAAGGAAGGGTGCATACTTCGACTGCTACAGTATTGGTTATGCCTGAGGCAGATGATTTTGATTTTGAGTTGGATGAAAGTGAAGTTAGAATTGATATTACAAGAAGTAGTGGTTGTGGTGGTCAGGGAGTCAATACTACGGATAGTGCCGTTCGATTGACACATATTCCTACTGGAATTATTGTTTATTCACAGACTGAAAGAAGTCAAATTAAAAATAAGGAAAAAGCCTTTAAAATTTTAAAAACTAGACTTTATGATTTAAAACTTCGTGAGAAAGAAGAGGCCGATGGAGAGGTTAGACGGAGTAAGATTGGGACAGGAGATAGGAGTGAAAAAATTCGAACTTATAACTATCCTCAAAATAGGCTTACTGATCATCGAATTGGGTTTACTTCAATGAATTTGGATCGAATTATGGATGGTGATCTTGGGGTTGTTATTGCGGCTTTAATTAATGAGGATCAAAAGCGAAAATTGGAAGGGGAAGATAATTTGTAAGTAAAATACTGAATCAGTATTTTTCTTTTTATAATGATTGGAGGTAAAGAAATGGTTAGAGAGAAGGATAAGGAATATCTTTGTAAATATTTGCCAAAAAGTAGGTGGGATTGGGGAATGCGGCAATTGGAAAAAGGGATTTCTCCACAGTATATTGTGGGTAATGTTGATTTTTTTGGGAATTTGATTGAGGTAAATTCGAATGTTTTAATTCCTCGATTTGAAACGGAACTGTTAGTAGAAAAAACTATTTCTTATATTTATCGTATTTTTGAAAATCATGTTGAGGATTTATCTATTTTGGATATTGGAACGGGAAGTGGATGTATTGCGATTAGTTTGAAAAAAAAATTGATGTCGCATGTTGTTGGTGTTGATATTTCTTCTTTGGCTTTGACTGTTGCAAAGCAAAATGCTTTAAATAATTTAGTTGATGTTGATTTTGCTATAAGTGATATTTTTAGCAATGTTTTTTCTTCTTTTGATGTGATGATAAGTAATCCTCCTTATATTAGGTCTAGTGAAAAAATTGACAAAATTGTTTATGATAATGAGCCGCATATAGCGCTTTATGCGGGTGATGATGGATTATATTTTTATCGAGAGATATTAAAAAATGCCCCTAAATATTTGAATTCTAAATTTTTAATTGCCTTTGAAATTGGGATGACACAGGGAGAAGAGATAAAAAAAATGGCTCTAGATTATTTGGATGATGTTCGTGTTGTTGTGGAAAAAGATTATTCTAATCGAGAAAGGTTTGTTTTTATTTATCATGTTTAATCTTTTTTCTTTTTGTTGAAAGCTATTGTTGGATGATGTATAATTATGATTGAGTAGGTGATTTTATGGTTCGGTATAATCCTAGTTGTAAAGAGGGATTGAGTAGTCGAGAGGTAAACGAGAGAATTTCTGAGAATTTAGTTAATTTTAATGATCAACCACCAACTAAGACAATAAAGCAAATTATTGTTAGTAATTTTTTTACTTATTTTAATTTTATTAATGTTATTTTGGGATCGGCGATTATTATTGCTGGTATTTATGGTCATCAATTGTTTGATGCTTTGAAGAATTGTTTGTTTATGGGTGTTATTATTTGTAATAGTATTATTAGTATTATTCAAGAGATTATTTCTAAAAAAACGATTGATAAGTTATCTGTTTTAGCGGAGGCTAAAGTTGTTGGGGTTCGTAATGGGAAACAAATTAGCTTGGGAATTGAAGAGATTGTTTTAGATGATATTTTAAAATTTTCTCTTGGAAATCAGGTTGTTACCGATGCTGTTATTATGGAGGGGGATGTTGAGGTTAATGAGTCTTTTTTGACTGGGGAAGTTGATCCTATTCCTAAACATGTTGGAGATATGCTATTGTCGGGAAGTTTTATTGTGAGTGGTAGTTGTTATGCTAAAGTGGAACATGTTGGTCGAGATAATTATATTTCTAAGATTAGTTGTGAAGCAAAGTATGATAAGAAAGTAAATTCAGTTATTATGAATTCTTTTGAGAGGATGTTAAAAGTTTTGTCTGTTGTTATTGTTCCGGTTGGTGCATTACTTTTGATGAATCAATTGAAAGTTACAAATTATGATATTACAGCATCTATCTTTAATACCGTTGGTGCATTGATTGGAATGATTCCAGAAGGTTTGTTGTTGCTGACGAGTTCGGTGATGGCGGTGAGTGTGGTTCGATTATCTAAATATCATGTTTTAGTGCAACAGCTTTATTGTATTGAAACTCTTGCACGGGTTGATGTTATTTGTTTAGATAAAACGGGTACGATTACTGAAGGGGCTATGGAACTTTTAGATGTTGTTCCTTATGGTGAATTTTCTAAAAGCACGTTAGATGAAGCTTTGAGTAATATTTGTTATGCTTTTGATGATACAAATGCTACTATGGAGGCAATTCAGGGGCATTATTCTAGTCGAGGAGTTTGGTCTATTCAAGATAAGTTGGAATTTTCTTCTAGTCGAAAGTATTCAGCCGTATCGTTTGAAGATAGAGGGACTTTTTATATTGGCGCTCCTGAATTTGTTTTGAAACAAGATTATGAACAATATCGAGATTTTTTGGAAAAATATACGGATTATCGTGTTTTGGTTGTTGCATATAGTAAGGAAAAGTTAAAGAGTGAAATATTGAAACTGAATGTTTTGGGGGTTGTTCTTATTCAAGATAAAATTCGGAAAGAGGCACCAGATACGTTGAAGTATTTTAGGGAGCAAGGAGTGCATGTTAAAATTATTAGTGGAGATAATTTTAAAACAGTTTGTAGTATTGCTAAGAGAGCTGGTCTTTCTGATGCTAAAGGGATGGATGCTACATTACTTAAGGAAGAAAATATTGATGAAATGTTGGAGAAATATGATGTTTTTGGTCGGGTTACCCCAGAGCAGAAAAAGAAAATTATTGAGAGTTTGCAGAGAATGGGACATACTGTTGCGATGACGGGGGATGGTGTTAACGATGTACTAGCTTTGAAGAAAGCGGATTGTAGTATTGCAATGGCTAGTGGGAGTGATGCGGCGAAAAATGTTAGTCAATTGGTTTTATTAGATTCTAATTTTGCTTCTATGCCTAAGGTTGTTGCTGAGGGAAGGCGTACAATAAATAATGTGGAACGTTCTGCTTCATTATTGTTGATTAAGACTATTTTTACTTGTATTTTGGTTGTGATTTGTATTTTTATGAAGAGTGAGTATTTTTATTTGCCCATTCATCTTAGTTTAATTACAACTTGTACGATTAGTATTCCTTCATTTGTTTTGGCACTTGAACCGAATCATAATCGAGTTCGGGGGAATTTTATGTTGAAAGTAGTTGGTAAAAGTTTGCCGGCGGCGCTTACGGTTGTTTTTAATGTTGTGATGATTGTTTTATTTCGAAATCAATTTAATATTGATTCTAATTTAACTTCAACTTTAATTGTTATTATGACTGGGACAACAGGTTTTATCTTTTTATCGCGGTTGTGTCGTCCGTTTAATTGGTTTCGGGGAACTTTATTTTTTGCTTTAGTTGGTTTATTTATTTATATTGTGATGTTTCAAAGTGCTTTTTTTGATTTATCTCAAGTTAATTTTAATACTTTACTTTTATATATTGTTTTTGCGATTTGTAGCATTTGGATATTTGATAAATTAAATAAGGGGGTGGATTTTTTACTTCGAAAGTTAGATAAGGATTATGCTTTAGAAAGGGAAGAATTATTGAGAAATTAAAATTTTATCTTTGAATGGATTCAGTATTTGGAAAGGGGGAAAATGATTGATGTATTATTTAACTGTTGGAACAAGAGAAATTAGAGAAGATTTATTTCGTGAAATTGCGGACTCTAAATTGAATGGAAGTATTAAGCCGAGTGGTGGTTTATGGTTGACTCGTTATGATATAAAATATCCTTTTTATAATGAATGGGTTGATTATATTTTAAGTCATCCTAATATTTTATTTTATAAGAATCGAGGGGATAGTCCTTTTTGTCAACCTTGTGCGGTCGTTGATGTGGATGATGATGCGAAAATATATTCTCTTATGTCAAAAGGAGATTATGACGAGTTAGTTCGGTGTTATGGGGATGTTCATGGAAGATTTAGTTTTGAGGAATTGAGTAAAGAGTGGGACGGAATATATATCAATATTAATTCTTTAATGGACTCTTTAGATGGGAGAACGGTAAATTTATTTTCTTCTTTTGGCGTTAATTCTTTAATTCTTTTTCGTATGGAAGCGATTTTGGAGTATTATTCTGGAAATGTGATGATCGATCCTATTGATTATGAAGATTATTTAAATTTTTGTTTTTCATCTTACCATATTATTGTTGATCAGAAACAGAAATTTTTAGTTCGGAAGAAGGATTAAATGAAGTGATTTTGGATTTTATCATTTATTTAAGAGTGATTTTAGATTTAACGGATATTTTTTTAGAGGAAGTAATGGGGAAGTGATAAGAAAATTTTTTTAGGAGGTAAATTTTTGGATTTGGATGAATTTAGTAAAAAGTATTTGTGATAAGTTTCTTTCTTGTTGATTGAAGAATTTTTAAAAATTGTTTCATTTTAATTAGTGTTTTTTTCTAGATTTTTAAGAAATAAGATATGTTGAAAATTCGATCTAATATTTTAGGTGGAATTTTTTTTGTGTTTATCAATTTTGGAAAAGTCTAAAAAGTTGAATGTATTTTTTGTTGGAATTCTGAATTGTTATTTTTACGTTCTTTATTTTGTATAATTATTGAAAATATTGTACATGATGGAATTAGAAAGGGTGATATTTTTATGAAAAAAATTTTCTTTTTTGTATTGCTTGCGGTTGTTGCAATTATAATGTATGTAAATGTTAATGCGGATATGGATGAGATTGTTATTCCAGAAGCAGCGATTCGGGTGCGGGTGATAGCAAATTCTAATCAAATATATGATCAAAGTATGAAAATGAAGGTAAAAAAATATATTGAAACTTCAATATCACCAAAATTATTGAATGCTAAGGATGTAAAAGAGGCTAGGAATATTATTCAAAATAGTTTAAATGATTTGAATCATGGAGTAGAGACATTATTTTTGGATAATGATTATCATCAAAATTTCATTATTCATTTTGGGGACAATTATTTTCCTGAAAAGGATTATCGGGGAGTGCATTATGAAGCGGGGGCATATGAATCTTTAGTAGTAACGATTGGTGAGGGAAAGGGAGATAATTGGTGGTGTGTTTTGTTTCCTCCTTTGTGTTTGCTAGAGGCTGATGAGAATACAACAGGTGATGTTGAATATCAGTTTTTTGTAGTAAAAATGTTAGAGAAGTTTTTTTCGTAGAATAGGTATCGTACATTTATAATATGATTTAATGGGTGATCATGTTGTGAATGCTTTTTTAATTTGTCTTTTAATTGGAATTAGTTTGTCGATGGATGCTTTTTCTTTGGCTTTGGTTTATGGAATGTATGGATTAACGAGAAAGGATGAATTTCTTTTATCTTTGATTGTGGGATTGTTTCATTTTTTTATGCCGATTATTGGTCTTTTTTTTGGAAATATGATATTTCACTATATTGTTGTTGATTCTAATTTTATTGTTGGTATTATTTTTGGTTTGATTGGGGGAGAGATGTTTTGGTCCAGTTTTCGAGAACAAGAACGAAAAATACTTATTGGGTTTGTTCCTTTTTTGTTATTTGGTTTTTCGGTTAGTATTGATAGTTTAACGACTGGAATAGGGATGTCTTCTATTAGTAATAATTATTTGATGATTTCTAGTATTTTTATGTTATTTAGTAGTATTTTTACTTATTTGGGATTGAAGATTGGGAGTTATTTTAGTGATAGGTTTGGTAAGCTTGCAACTATAGTGGGAAGTATTGTCATGATTACTTTGGGTGGATGTTATATTTTTTAGATAATAAATTTAAATATTTTGATGTAAATATTCTCTTTTTCAGTGTAAAATTTTTGTAAAATAGATGTTTTTTCTTTTTCAAGTGATACAATGGTGATAGAAAAAGTTGACGAATACTTTAGGTTTTGATACTATATTATAGTCTTTATTTGAGTTCGGTTGGGAACTTTGTTTGGAAACTTTATTATAATAAGGTAGGAGTGATAAATATGTCAAAAATCGTTATTGAAGGAGGATATTCTTTAGTTGGTGAGATACCGATCGGTGGTGCTAAAAATAGTGCTGTTGCTTTAATTCCGGCTTCTATTTTGTGTGGGGAAGAGGTTTTTTTGGAGAATGTTCCTAATATTAGTGATATTGGGGCTTTAGAAGATATTTTAAGTTCTTTAGGATGTAAAGTTTCTTATCATGATCATTCTCTTATGGTGGATAGTAGTCAGATGGTGAATGCCGTTATTCCTTGTGATTTATCTTCGAAACTTAGGGCTTCTTATTATTTTATGGGGGCATTGCTTGGAAAGTATAAGAGAGTTAAGATGTGTTTTCCTGGTGGATGTTCTATTGGAGAGAGGCCAATTAATTTGCATTTAAAGGGATTTGAGAAGTTAGGTGCTACCGTTTTAGAAGAAGATGGCAACTTTACCATTTATGCGGATAAGTTAATTGGGGATGATATTTTTTTAGATGTTCCTAGTGTCGGCGCTACGATTAATATTATGTTAGCGGCTGTTCTTGCAAAGGGAAAGACCGTTATTGATAACGCGGCTCGAGAACCTCATATTGTAGATGTTGCTAATATGCTTAATCAAATGGGTGCTCGAATTAGTGGACAGGGTACTAGTAAGATAGAAATTATTGGGGTAGATTCTCTTCATGGGACAAAATATTCTGTAGTTCCAGATATGATAGAGGCTGGAACGTATGTGATTATTGCTGCATTGTTGGGGCAAGGGCTTAGAGTAAGTGGTCTTGTTCCTGCACATATTGAAAGTTTGACTTCTAAATTAGAAGAGGCTGGTGTTCATTTGAGGGTTGGAAAAAATTATGTTCAAGTCGATGAAGTAACGGAGTATCATTCTATTGATATTAAGACGATGGGATATCCTGGTTTTCCAACTGATTTACAACAAGTATTAGTTCCGTTTTTGGTTAGTTGTCATGGTATTAGTCATATTGAAGAGACGATGTATGAGAATCGTTTTATGAATATTTCGGATACGGTTAAAATGGGGGCAAATATTTGTGTTAATGATGCACAATTTGCAACGATTTATGGTAAGAGTAAGTTAGTAGGAAAAAATGTTGTTGCGACTGATTTAAGAGGTGGTGCTTCAATGGTGATCTGTGGTCTTATTGCTGATGGTGTAACTGTGATTGATAATGTTGATCATATTTTAAGGGGATATGAGGATATTGTTGGTAAGTTGAAAAATGTTGGTGCTCATATTGAAATTGTTGACTAAATTTTTGAAAAATGGTTGAAAAGATAGTTAATTATTGATATAATAAGGAACGTAATTTATATTATCTATGACGTTGGTCATGGCGAAGGGAGAGAGACTATGAAAAAGAATATTCATCCAAATTATGTAGAAGCTACTGTTACTTGTGCTTGTGGAAATACTTTTAAGACGATGTCTACAAAAGATAAGATTCATGTTGAAGTATGTTCTATGTGTCATCCTTTTTATACTGGTAAACAAAATTTATCTAGTAAGAAAGGTCAAGTAGAGAAGTTTAATAAAAAGTATGGATTTGATAAAGAAACTAAATAATGGTTTCTTTTTTTATTCTCTTCTTTGTTTTCTATTCATTACTACAGACCACCTTATCATATAGTAATTATATCAAAAATTTATTGCGAAGGAAATTTACTCTTTTTTACTATAGAATTATATACTTTTAACTTTTAATATGATATTATTGTGTTAAATAGGGAAGGTGATTTATCTATAAAGAATTTATTAGGTGAGTTTTAAAGATGAAAATGGAGAGGTGTTTATGAAAATTAAATCGATTGTATTAATTTCATTTGTATGTTTAATTACAT
>CAKPAK010000050.1 GCA_934132915.1 uncultured Bacilli bacterium | reverse complement strand
CTTTTAATTCATCACTAGTAAAACTACTGATTATGCTTACCTTAATTGAATCATCACTTAAGTTTGATAAGCTTTGAGCTTTTAATTCATCACTAGTAAAACTACTGATTATGCTTACCTTAATTGAATCATCACTTAAGTTTGATAAACTTTGAACTTTTAATTCATCACTAGTAAAACTCCTGATTATGCTTGCCTTACTTGAATCATCACTTAAGTTTGATAAGCTTTGAGCTTTTAATTCATCACTTAATAAAGATAAACTTTGAACTTTTAATTCATCACTGGCAAAACTACTGATTACTCTTGCCTTACTTGAATCATCACTTAATTTTGATAAACTTTGAACTTTTAATTCATCACTAGCAAAACTCCTGATTATGCTTGCCTTATTATAATCAGCACTTAATTTTAATAAACTTTGAACTTTTAATTCATCACTAGCAAAACGCCTGATAACTTCTGCCTTACTATAATCATCACTTAATTTTGATAAATTTTGAGCTTTTAATTCATCACTAGTAAAACTACTGATTATGCTTAACTTAATTGAATCAGCACTTAAGTTTGATAAACTTTGAACTTTTAATTCATCACTAGTAAAACTCCTGATTATGCTTGCCTTACTTGAATCAGCACTTAATTTTGATAAACTTTGAACTTTTAATTCATCACTGGCAAAACTCATGATAACTCTTACCTTACTAAAATCACCACTTAATTTTGATAAGCTTTGAACTTTTAATTCATCACTAGTAAAACTCCTGATTACGCTTGCCTTACTTGAATCATCACTTAATAAAGATAAGCTTTGAACTTTTAATTCATCACTAATAAAACTACTGATTACTCTTAATACATTTTTGATATGTTCTACCATATGTAACACCTACTTTATTATTTAATAAAATTATACCAAATAATAATATTTTTTTAAACTATTAACTTAATTTTCAGTAAAAAATAGTAAATTTTCTTCGCAATAAATTTTTGATATAATTACTACATGATAAAGGTGGTCTGTAGTAATGAATAGAAAACAAAAAAGAGACGAAAAAGGATTTAAAATAATGCGTTATTATGTTTTTTATTCTAAACATCATAAGCAAAAAAACATTATCATAGATTAATTTCAAAAGAGCAATTTATTAATCTTAAAAAATTATTATATTAGAGATTTCTATCTTTAAGTTCATTCAATGTAGATCCTTATAAATGTAAAAAATGTAATAGTGTTATAGAATATTTTTATGGGGTACTCCCGGGAGAGAGGTTTTTCTAATGGATAAAATAATTAAATTTGATTTTGAATCTTGGCCAATACCGTTAAGTCATAAAATAATAATGTATATTTGCCCAAAATGCAAATATAAAATTAGAGTTTCTGTTGAGGCTGTTCAAGAATGGGAAGAAGAAAATATGTGGGATGGAAAAGATAAATCTATACCACCATATGGTGAATGTCAAAATTGTCACTATAAAAAACAGTACCAATAGATTATATTGGTACAAGAGGATATCATTATATTTATAAGGAAAAATAACACTACAATAAATAATTTAAAAAAGAAGAAGAAGTCCTTTCTTTTCGTCGTGTTTATATATTTTTGTTACTTATTGGTTATCGCAATTATGAAATATTATTAATTGAGAAATTTCCTAATATACAAGAAAACTAATAACACAAGTATTGGTATATCCGCTTAAACTTTTAGCAATTTTTTCAAATTCTTGGAAATGTCTTTCTATTGTATATTCGTGTGTTAAAAATATTGGGTCGTAGCACCATCCAACAAAACTATTGGGGAGTTTTTCTACTAATTTTTTAAAAGAGAAAATAACTTCTTCTATAAGAGGAACATTTAATTCAATTTTCTTATCATATGAAGTAATAGTTACATACCATAGCATATTATATTTTTTTAATTTCCCTAAATAAGGGAACATTGGTTTAGGATTTTTTGTGCAAAAATCAATACAATCAATAACGTCGGGATTTAATCTATATTTAGTTACTTGTTTAGGATAATAAGGATTTCTTACCATGACATAGCCTTCTCTAATTCTATTTATCCACCACTTTGCATAAAAGGCTGGATATCGTTCCGCATTCCTGTTGAGATAATCATTTCTCCCCCTTATATAAAAAGCAATTCTTATCATGTGAATAAATGATACCAATTGCTTGCAGGTAAGAATAAATAATGGTAGAACCGACAAATTTCATTCCTCTCTTTTTTAAATCTTTACTAATTCTATCCGATAATTCATTAGTAGTCTTTCCAACTTCACAAATAATTTTCCCCTTTGTAAATGTTTCTAGATAATGATAGAAGGTTCCATATTCTTTTTTGATTTCTATAAATATTTTGGCATTATTAATACTTGCTCTTATTTTTAATTGATTACGAATAATTTTTTTGTTTTGTAATAATTCTTGTATCTTTTCTTCAGAGTAATTAGCAATCTTTTCTGCATTAAAATTATCGTAAGCTAATCTAAAATCATCTCTTTTATTTAAAATACACTCCCAAGAAAGTCCTGCTTGAAAAGACTCTAAAATGAGCATTTCAAATAAATAATCATCACTTTTTTTTAATCTTCCCCATTCATTATCATGATATTCTATATATTTTCGTTATTTAAATTACACCATTTACATCTTTGCATTTTTATCTTCCTTTAATATTTTTTTTGGAATTTTCCGAATATTTTTCTAAAATTGAATGAATAGCTTTTTCTTGAATACTTTTTTCCATAAGTAATTTTTCTTCTGGTAATTCAAGAGCATTGGCAATATCATAAATCAAGAATTCATTACTACAGCGAATGCTACATGTTTTTAATATTTCTAAAAAATACTGAATTGAACTTTCTTTGGATAAACAATATTTTTCTGAAATGATTTCCATTATACCTCGAACAAATAGATAAGAAGATAAATAAGATAGTCTAAAAGAACAAGATTTACCTGGTAAGATTGGATCATCTCCATAAGTTCTTTCTCTTGATTTTTTTAGTAGTTCTTTCATACTATATATTTTGTCTTTATCTAAACTAACTAAAACTTCTTGATGAGATAAAAATTCTTCTTCTAAATCTAATCCAAATAATGGCAATGCCTCTGCAACGCCTTCAGAAATTGCTTGATTTTCTGCCATAAATTGTCCAAGAATAATATGTGAAAGTTCATGAATTTCATTTTCTATTCGTTCGATTTCTTTATTGTTAATATCTTTGTTTTCTAAACAATTTTGACTTAGACCAAAAGCTAGATTAAATCCATCTAAATCATAGCAAGCAACAGGTTTTCCTCCACCTTTTTTTCCTTTTGAAAATGTAGATGGAACTTGTAGTAACTTAATAAAATTATCATCTGGAACAATATAAAGATAAAGAAACGGTTTTGCATTACCAGGATACTTTATTTGTAATTTTTCTAACATTTCTAATTCTTTTTGAAGTCTAATTAGATAGTTTGTATATATTCCTTTATCATATTTTTTAGCTAATTCACTTGATAATCTTATTTTAATTTTTTTATTAAATATTCTTAATTCTGAATTTTTTATATACTCTCTTAATTCGTCTCTTTCATACATTTTTTATTTCTCCTTTTTGGTTAAAATACTTAAATAAAATCATTCCTTAATAAAAAGAATTTGATGGGTAAGTATTTTCTGTTCAAAAAGTAATATAACATAAAATTTTTTCTTTGACAAATCTTAAAAACATTAAAAAAAGAAGTCATTTTTTGAATAAAACTTCTTTATTTGTAATTGAATAAATAACTAAATCATCATATCCATCAATTAATTTATTTTTTCTTCTCTCCCTTAAAATATCATCTTTTTTCATTCCTACTTTTCCCATTACTCGACCACTTGCTGGATTAGATGCATGATGTTTTGCTTCTACTAAATGAAAATTACATTCTTTAATTAAATATTCTATTACTATTTTTAATGTTTCAGTAGCATATCCTTTTCCCCAAAATTTTGATCCAAATACATATCCTAATTCACAGTTATTATGCTTCTTGCTTAATTCAATTACACTTATATTCCCATTATTTCGTGGTTATTTTTTAATTCTACAACCCAGTTATAACTTCCATTGCTATATTCCTTAATCCATTCATTAATAATTTTTTTTGTTTCATTATAATTTTTATGTGGATTAAATGAAACATATTTTGTTACCTTTTCATCATTTGCCCAATTATCAAACATTTTTATATAATCATTCTCATTAAATTTTCTTAATATTAATCTATTCGTTTCTAATGTCTTTGTATTATTCATATTTTATCTCCTAATAGATACTTTTTCTGGTTTATACTCTAAATAGTTAAAATGATTCTTAATAGCAAATTCTAAATAATTATCTATTATATTATTCATTATAATAGGAATATTTGTTAAAAACACATTTAGTTGTCCTGCATGTGAATCTTCTTTTGTAGATTCATTTTCATTTGTAGGGAAATCACTAATTCCTTTTATAATTACACATTCAACATTATTTGCTTTACAAATATAAGCAATAGCTGCTGATTCTGTATCTGCTATTTTTATATTGTTTTCTTTTAATTCTAAATAATCTTTCCACATAACAACTGGTTTATCTGCTGTTCCTAATGTTCCTATATTTAAATTATTATAATTACTCATATCAATATAAACAGTAAAAGAATCTTTGATTAATGGTTCTGTTTCTTTAACAGTACAATCATATTGAACCAGTTTATTAGGGAAAAATATATCTAAGTTTTTATATTTATCATCTATACCTGCACAAGTTCCCGCTACTATTATTTTATCTAAATTAAAATGATCTATCATATATTGAGTAGATGCAGAACAATTCATTTTTCTTACTCCACATCTATAAAAGATTACATCTTCTCCATATAAGTTCGTTTTAAAATATTCTCCAAAGGGAAAGGGATTACAATCTTTAATATTAATATTAAATTTATTTAGTACTGCTTCCCATTCTGTTTGTGCAGCAATGCTTATTCCTATCATAATTTATCACTTCCTATCTTTTTCATTGTATCATAAATTTTTTATTTTTTCACTTACTTCTTTGTACAGGAAAAATTTATTAATACATCCTCATCTATATATCCTACATTTTTATAGGCTTTATTTGATGGAATATATTTATAATCTGTGTATAATGACACGTGATTTCCTTCATTTAAAACTTTATTGGTAAGAACATATATTAAATTTGCAGCATAAGCTTTTCCTCTTTCAACTGATAAAGTATATACTCCTGCTATTTTAGCATTTCCACCTATAACTCTATAAAATGCTTGGGATACTATTTTATTATCTTTATTTTTCCAAATATAGTAATTTCCATCTTTTAATTTTTTTTCTACTTCAACTTGGGCTTCCTTAATTGTAAGTTCTTTTACATCAGAAATTTCTCTAAATTCATCATACATAAATTTTGTTAATATTTCTTTATCATTTTCGTTTGCTAATTCACACTTACCATCAGTTACTTTAGGTTTAATTGTAGAGTTACATACTAAATATCCCATTTCAAAATAATAATCTCCTAAACTTTTAAAATTATCCTGTTTTAATAAATTATATAATTCTCTCTTGCAAGTAAATCTTGTATTAATATTCAATCTGTATAAATTAATTGCTTCTTCAATTTCTGAAAGCAAAGAAATATCAAAATTATCTTTTGTCCATATCCATGTGGGATAATTTTTTTCTCCGCGACATAAAATATAGTTTTCTTCATCACTGTATAATTCTAAAGTTTCACTTTCTAGATTTTGCAATATTAAAAAAAACTTATATTTATCCTTTTGAAATGGTTCGCTGTTAAATATTTTATTATTAGCTTGTATTCTTTTTATCATCAAATCACTTCCTATCTTTTTCATTGTATCATAATTTTTTCGTTTTTTAATATAAAAAGCATAATACTTCTATATTAAGTTATTATGCTTCATATTAATTAAATTGTCCTTTTTTTTGTTTTACTAATATAGGACCTTTTTTCTTTGCCCATTTATATGGACTGCCTACACCATAATGATTTGGAACACTATCATAACCATTTTTATCATTAAATCCATATAAATATGCCATATCATTACTATAGATAATCATTCTATGTTGTTTCAAATAATCAAACAAATTGTTATCTATATCATAATTTCCGATTAATTCTTGTTGGTTTTTATCTTTTCCTTCTGTTGGTATAATATAAGTATAATATGAACCTTTTTTACTTAAAACAAATCTTGGTTTAAGATCTATCCTACTAAACGATCTTAAATTTAATGCTGGACAATCTATTGTATTATTATCAAACACAATAAATTCAAAAGTAATACCATTAAACGTTGTTGCATAAAATCTTCCAATTTCTTGTCTTTCCATTAATATTCACTTCCTTTCTTTTTTGTGAATTACTGTTTTAAAGCAGAAAAAAATACAGTAATCACATAACTAGTGACTCCGTACTTTTAAAGTTCGTGTAGGTTAATACCCGAGATAGCTCGCAAGTGCTTATATCTCCTCACTTGTTTAAATATTATACATGATATTTTTCAAATGTCAATCCCATAAATTACTAAAAAATTTTCTAATACTTGATTAACCTCACTAATTAATATTTGAAATGTAATAAGTAAAGTCAAAGATATTATGCATATTCTTGTGCTTTATATTTAATTCTTTTTGATTAACCAATTAGCAATATCAATAATTTGAACACCCTCGTATTGATAATCATCGTGTCCTGTCCTAGCAATTATCATTTTAGGATAGGCATCTTTAATTTGTAATAAGGGTGTTACTTCTCTTTTAAAAGTATCATTTTCAAAATCATTTCCTATATTATCTGAAACCTGTATATATAATTTTTTCATTTCTTTTCATTGCAACAAAATCTATTTCTTTTTCATGTAAAACTCCAACATACACCTCATAACCACGTCTTAATAATTCTATTGCTACTATATTTTCATACATACTACCATAATTCATATTTTTTTGTTCCCTGAATAGCGTATTTCACAGCGTGATCAGATAAATAATATTTATCTTGAGTGGCTAGGTATTTTTTTCCTTTTATATCATATCTTCTAATTCGATAAAAAGCAAAAGCTTCACATAAATATTTAATATATGTTCCAATGGTCTTATCATTCGTATCTACTTTATTTGCATTCAAAGAATCCGTTAAACTTCGATAAGAAGTTAATCTAGAAATATTATCAATTAAAAAATCACTAATACTATTTAATAATGGAATATTTTGTATTTTATTTTTCTCTACAATATCCCTTACTATCATTGTTTTATAGACATCTTTAATATAATTATATTTTTTATCCATACCCTTATATAAATAAGAACCAGAAAAACCACCTTCTAAAACGTATCTATCATAGCTTTCCCTGTTATTTTCTAAATTGTGATATTCTAAAAATTCTTGATAAGAAAATGGATATACCTCTATACTATAAGTTATTCCCGTAAATAAAGTAGCCAAGTCACTTGATAAAAGAAAAGCATTGGAGCCAGTTATATATATGTCATATTTTTTCGGCATGAAAATTGTTTATCGCTTTTTCAAAATCATTGCACATTTGAACTTCATCAATCAAAATAAAATTATTTTTGTCTTGATTGTAGTTTTCAGAGACATATTTAATTAATTCTTTATACTGTTTTAGTTCATCAAATTTATCGAGATTATAATCAATATAAATAATATTTGAATTAGTATCATTTTCATTAATATAATCAATAAACATGTGAAGTAATTCTGATTTTCCACTACGTTTAACACCTGTAATAACTTTTATATCTGGGGTTCCTATGACATCTATCACATCTTGTAAATATTTTCTTTTAATGGTTTTCAATTCTATCACCTCAAATAAATTTACACGACTTTACTTCGCAAAAATCAATTTTTTTTGAGTTTGCGAAGTAAAAATATATTGTGTTTTTCTCTAATATTGCTGACATTTATCAATTTTAGCTATTTTCTTTTCTTCTTTTTGGTTAAAATACTTATCTTTATTTTTCTTTTTTATCATCATTTAAAACTATTTTAGTATTTTTACTTTTTTAAAGGATACCATAAAAAATTAATGATAAAGAATCTTTACTTAATTATTAATTATTCATAATATGTTAATTTTTATATTAATGATTCAAGGAAAACTGCAACTCCATCTTCATCATTTGATAAAGTAGTATAATCGATTAGTTTTTTTATTTCATCTGAAGCATTTGCAACAGCAACACTTAATCCAGCAGTTTCAAACATAGAAATATCATTTTTATCATTTCCGATAGCAATTGTGTTCTCAATAGGGATACTTAAATATTTTGATACAATCCTTAAAGCATTTCCTTTAGAACAATTTGAATTAGAAACACTGAACCATTTTTCTTCATATAAGCTATTTTCATTAATTTCATCAACTATATGTAATTTATTAACATTAGATAATATATTCTTAATTGTATAAATTTCTTCCCTTTTTTTATTAATAAACATACACTGCTTAACATTACAGTCGGTTAGTTCTTCTACATAATTATGCTTACTTAATAATTTTTGATTTGGATTTCTTATTTCTTTAGTAACATAATCATAATTCTCCAGAGTTAATATTAATCTAATATCTTTTAAGTATGCATATTTTACCATTTTAACCACAGAGTCATTATCAACAAAAGAATTAAATATAATTTTGTTATCATTACTATCATAAATTTCTGAGCCATTAGATGATACAATAATACTATCAGAACTAGTTTCTTTCATTACCTCAAGAGTTTGATAACGTGGACGGGCTGTACAAATAATAATTTTATTACCAACTTTTATATTTTTTTCAATTGCTTTCTTTACCCTATTAGAAATTGTTCCATCAGTTTTTTTAATGTATCATCACTATCTATAAAAATCAATTTTATATTTAGTATATTAATAAGTTGTTCTTTGTCAGAAATACACTTTATTCCTATCTCGTTGAGCATGTTTCTCAGTTTAATATATTTACTATCACTAGGTATATATGCAATAATAGGATTTCTTTGATAATGAATAAAGTGTTTTTTCAATCTTAGTAATTCATTTACATAACTATTATTTTCATTGTAATAATATGTAAATAATTCTTTTGTTTTATCAAGATAACTATTAGAAAAGTAAGATAAATCATAATTAAACCTTATTGGAATTATTTCAAAAGATAAATCAAGTAAATTTTGAATTATAAAATTTTCATCATCTTCTATAATAATTATAGCTCTTTTATCTTTTTTATTTTGCATTTCAACAAAAACGTCATAATCTTCCATATTATCTCCTATAATTAATTCTAGATAAAAACGCTTCGTATACTAAAATTGTATCATCCAATGAACTATTAGTTTCTCTAGTAGTTTGTTTATTCTCAAACAATATACTATTTAATTTTTCAATACCAATATACCTTACATTCATAATTTTCATCTGTTTCGTTCTCATCTAGTTTTATTTTTGATACATCATAGACCAAATCTGTATAAACCAAAAAATAATATATTTCAACTAATCTATTTTTACTAGTGTCATGATAATTTTTACAATAATGCTTTATAGAATAAAAAGGTATAGCATTTTCTTCTTCTATTTCTATTCCCGTTTCTTCCAACAATTCCCGTTTCAAACCCTCAATTAAATTTTCACAAAATTCCAAATGATCTCCCGGAAACTCATAATGATTACGACCATTCGAATAACACATCAATACTTCTCTATTTGAATTAATAATAATGGCTCTTGCACGTGTTGTTTTTTCATCAATATCATTAATACTTAAATTATCTGTATTATATATTTTTTTTCAAACTTCATTTTAATCTTCACTCTGATGTAAATATTCTGTTATAGCCATTATCATATCTGGTGCTATAACTTTATTTTTTTCATTTTTTGAAATGTTATTTTCAATAACACTTATTGATT
>CAKPAK010000049.1 GCA_934132915.1 uncultured Bacilli bacterium | reverse complement strand
ATCCAAACGAATTCAAGAGAAAGTACCCCTAACCGAACTTTTAAACTGTACATCACCTACCAATATTATTGAATACTTTCATTCTTTATTTTTAGAAAAAAAACAAGAAGAATTTTATGTTTTATACTTAGATAATAAGAAAAAATATTTAGAAAAAAAGAAATTATTCGTAGGCAGTATCAATTACTCCATCGCCCATCCCCGAGAAATTTTTAAAAATGCTTATCTTTTATCCGCTTCCTACATTATTTGTTTACACAATCACCCATCTGGTGATCCCACTCCCAGTAGTGAAGATATTCAAATTACAAAAAATTTAAAACAAATTGGCGATCTCCATGCGATTTATTTAATTGATCACATTATTATAGGAAGAGAATGTTATTACAGTTTTCATGAAAATCATCACATTTTAAATACTAAATAATAAGAAAGGACATATAGTTTATTAGAGGGATGATCATGAAAAAAATAATGAAATTAATTGGTTTACTGACATTAATTATTTTTAGTTTTTTTTATACAGATAAAGTCATTGAGGTTATTCGTGAAGAAGATGAAATCATGATAAAAATAAAAGCGGAACAAGAAAAATATTATATCAAACCAATTAATGCAACAACCGTTGGGGATACCATCATACCCGGAATCCAAGGAAGAAAAGTAGATGTTGAAAGTAGTTATAAAAAAATGAAAGAGCAAGGAATTTATAATCCGAATTTACTCATTTACGAGACAATTGATCCCAAATTGCGCTTAGAAACGCAAAAAGAAAAATATATTATTTCCGGAAACCCTCAAAAATTAATGGTTAGTTTATTGTTTTCATTAACAAACAATCGTTATTTTGAGTCATTTGATAAAATATTAACGACCAAAAATATCCCTGGTAATTTTTTTGTTGACTATACTTATTTAATTAGTAATTCCACTTTACTAAAAGAAAAAAGTCATCATGAATTTTATAGTTATGGCCAAAATGGAGAATATTCTCCAGATACTTTATTGTTTTCGAATAATTTAATTAGTCGAATCACCAAAAATAATGCCATATACTGCCTAACCATTGCCCCCAAAGAAGAAACCTTGAATTTATGTAGTAAAAATAATCTCTACACATTAACACCAAACATTATCGGGAATAAAAATCCCTATCAAAATATAAAAACTTATCTAACCAGTGGAAGTATGATTTTTCTTGAAATGAATAAGGAAACTTTAAGTGAATTGCCAACAATTATAGATTATATTAAAGGAAAAGGGTACCAGATCACTGTTTTATCTAAGTTATTAAGTGAAAATAACAATGATATTTAGAAATTTGCAAAAAAAGCTTTAATCCCTAGAAAAATCAAAATTATTAGCAATACAAATTGACAATTGCTAATTAAGGTGCTATGATTGTTATAGTTAAGAATTTAACTAGAAATGAGGGATACTATGGAAAAAGAGAAACAAGAAAAAAAACAATTTAAGGCTGAATCAAAAAAATTATTAGATTTAATGATTCATTCTATTTATACAAATAAAGAAATATTTTTAAGGGAGTTATTATCTAATGCCAGTGATGCAATAGATAAGTTGTCATATCGGGCACTAACAGATACTTCTTTAAAAGTAAATAAAGAAGATTTTGCAATCAAGATTGACATAAACAAAGAAAAAAGACAATTGGTAATTTCTGATAATGGTTGTGGAATGACTAAGGAAGAATTAGAAAATAACTTAGGAACAATTGCCAAAAGTGGTTCACTAGATTTTAAAAAGATGCTAGAGAAAAAAGATGGACAAGATGTTGATATTATTGGTCAATTTGGTGTAGGATTTTATTCTGCTTTTATGGTAAGTGACAAAATTAAAGTAGAAAGTAAATCAGTAGACGCTGATAAGGCTTATATTTGGAAAAGCGAAGGCGCTGATGGGTATGAAATAAAGCCAGGTAAAAGAGAAGAAGTAGGGACCAAGATTACCTTAACGATAAAAGAAGATACCGAAGAAGAAAATTACAGCGAGTTTTTAGATACTTATCGTATAGAGTCTATTGTAAAAAAATATTCTGATTATATTCGCTATCCAATAAAAATGATGGTAGAACATTCTAAATTAAAAGAAGGAAGTGAGAATGAATACGAAACAGAAGTTATAGAAGAAACAGTAAATAGTATGATTCCTTTATGGAAAAAAGAAAAGAAAGATATTACAGAGGAAGAATATCAAAATTTCTACAGTTCTAAATTCTTTGATTACGATAAACCATTAAAAACCATTCATACAAAAGTAGAAGGACAATGTAGCTATAATGCACTTTTATACATTCCTAGTCATTTACCATATGATTTTTATACAAAAGAATACGAAAAAGGATTACAGTTATATTCAAGTGGAGTTTTAATCATGGACAAGTGTGCAGATCTATTACCCGACTACTTCAGTTTTGTAAAAGGTTTAGTTGACACCGAAGATATTTCTCTAAATATTTCGAGGGAAATTTTACAACAGAATCATTCATTAAAAATTATTGCAAAAAGTATTGAGAAAAAAATCAAAAAAGAATTAGAAACTATGCTAAAAGAAGATAGAGAAACTTACGAATCTTTCTTTAAAACATTTGGTATGCAAATTAAATTTGGGGTTTACGCTGATTATGGAACCCATAAAGATGATCTAAAAGACTTATTGATGTTCTACTCTTCAACAGAGAAAAAATTAGTAACGTTAGATGAATATGTCTCTCGAATGAAAGATGGACAAGAAAATATTTATTACGCTTGCGGAGAAAGTACAGATAAAGTAGATAACATGCCACAAGTAGAAGGAATTAAAGAAAAAGGCTACGAAATTCTTTATCTAACAGAATACGTAGATGAATTTGCTCTTCAAACTCTAACGACCTACAATGCCAAAAAATTTGTCAATGTTTCAAATGATACCGTTGACTTAGATAATGAAGAAGAGAAAAAAGAACTAGAAAAAGCGAATACTGATGCTAAAGAGATGTTTAGCGTAATGAAAGATGTTTTAACAAACAATAACATTTCTGATATAAAGTTTACTCACCGCTTAAAAAAGCATCCTGTTTGTTTAACCACAGAAGGAGAATTATCAGCAAGTATGGAAAAAGTATTAAATGCTCTTCCAAATGATAATAAAGTGAATGCAAAAATGATATTAGAAATTAACGAAAATCATCCTATTAGCGAAAAAATAAAAAATTTATATCAAACAGATAAAGAAGAATTAAAGAAATATACAAAGATATTATATGCACAAGCTAGACTAATCGAAGGACTACCAATTGATAATCCAACCGAAATTAGCAATCTTATTTGTGATGTAATCTCTGAAAAATAGGGAGAATTTATGAAAAAAATACTGAAAAGACTTGGCGCTTATGGAATTGATATGATGGTAATAATGATCATTACCCAATGCTTATCAGGAATCCCAATCCTAAACCATCAATTAGATAACTATAATAAGTATTATCAAGAATATGCAACAACTTTAAAAGAATATACTGAGTTTAAAGTAGAACTCCAAAATAGTTTTAAAGACGAAAAAATTACCGAAAAAGAGTACTTAAAAATAACCCAAAAAAGTGAAACATATAAGCCAATTATGGAGAAGTACTATGCAGACAAAAAAATTACTAAAAGGGAATTTAACAAAATAAATAAAAGTATAGATAACGCTTACATGAAAACTTATAAAAAAGAATACTATAATGTTGAAAAAAATTCTATCTGCTATTTTGTTATTTATTTGATCACAACATTAGCTTACTTTATCGGTTTTAATTATTACACATCCGGTCAAACACTAGGAAAGAAAGTATTTCGTTTAAGAATTGTAAGCAGTAAAGAAGAAGCGCAAAAAGTCTCTCTTCTAAGTTATTTTATTCGCGCACTTCTTCTATATCAACCACTTTATTATATGGTTAAACTTGTTGGAGTATTTACTTTAAATAGTAACAATTATTATCAAGTAACTTCTGTTTTTTACGATATTCAATACTATTTAGAGTTTATCATTATCTTAACCGTAATGATTCGAATGGATGGAAGAGGACTTCATGATTTACTTGCTTCAACAAGAGTCGCCTCCTACAACAGAGAAGGAGCGGAAATCGAAAAAGAATCCGTCTCTTTCCTAACCAAAAAATTAGATGAAAAAGTAATAGAGAAGAAAGAAGCAATAAAAAAATCTAGGAAACAAAAATCATCCTAGTTTTTCTTTAAATTAGCCATGTAATTTTGTATTAAAGGGAAAAATAAAAAGAAGTATTTTACACTGATGAAGAAAAAGCAATGAAAAAAGCAATGAAATATGTAATAATTCCAAGAAAAGAAAAGAAAAATTCTTGTTTATTTAAATAAATGATGTTATAATTGGTATTGAATCAGAAGGGAGGGATAGAAATGTCAGTAAATGTTCGAAATAATAATATCGATGGAGCTCTTAGAATCCTTAGAACGCAATCGGCCCCAACCCTTTCTGTACTAAGAGATAAAAAAGAATACAAGAAACCTGGAGTAAGAAGAAGAGAAGAAAAAAAGAAAAATACAATCAATTCTAGAAGAAATAGTAAAAAAAATAATTATTCGTCTAGAACAAACAGCAAAAAATATGCTGCCTAAAGGAGATGAGATAATGACTTTAGCGGAAAAAATTAATGAAGATGTCAAAACAGCAATGAAAAATCAGGATAAAGAAAAATTAAATGTTATTCGAATGGTGAAAAGTGCAATACAATTAGCAAAAATTGAAGCCAAACACGATTTGTCTGATGATGAAGTAGTTGATGTAATTGCTAAACAAATAAAGATGAGAAAAGATTCTATCATCGAATTTAAAAAAGCATCTCGTGATGATTTAGCAGAAAATTATCAAAAAGAGATAGAAGTTTTACAAGAATATATGCCAGAACCACTATCGCTTGAAGAAGTAGAAAAGGTAATCGATGAAGCTTTTGAAAAAATAAAACCCACTTCTCCTAAACAAATGGGGTTAATCATGAAAGAAGTAACACCTAAAGTAAAAGGAAAATTTGACATGGGAGAAGTAAGCAAAATCATTAAAGAGAAATTGAATTAAGATAGGTTTTTCCTATCTTTTTTTTGCTATCTATGATATACTATAAAAAGAAAGAAGGAATAAAACATGAGCGTAAAATTAGAAAGATTAGAACATACTTTTGTTGAACAAATCAGTCAAATTTTAATGTTAGAAATAAAAGATGAAAGAATCCATTTCGTTACCGTAACAGCTTGTTCTATTACGAAAGATTTATCTTTTGCCAAAGTTTATGTCACGATATTAAATGATCAAGAAAAAGACCAAATCTTAAAACGATTAAATAAAGCAAGTAATTTTATTGAAAGGGAATTATCTAAGCGAGTAGAAATTCGAAAAATGCCAAACATTACTTTTGTTTATGATACCTCAATTGAATATGCCAATAATATTGAAAAGATTATAGAAAGTACGATGGAAAATGAATAGCGAAATAGAATTAGATAATATTATTGAAAAAATTAATCAAGCAAAACAAATTGGAATATTTACGCATATCTCTCCTGATGGAGATGCCATTGGAAGTAGTCTTGCTTTTTACTTAGGACTAACACAACTCAAAAAAAATGTTGAAATTATAACAGACGAATTTTCTAAATGTTTTAATTTTCTTCCTGAAGTCGAAAAAATAAAAAAAGAAGGAACGCAAAACTATGATTTGGCTATTGCCTTAGATTGTGCAACAAAAGGAAGATTGTATGATCCTGGTTCTTATTTTGATAATAGCATATTTACAATAGCGATTGATCATCATGCAAGTAATACTTACTTCGCTAAATTAAATTATGTTGAAGGAAATAGTCCTGCTACATGTAAAACTTTAATCAAAGTATTTAAACGGTTAGGAATCACCATCACAAGAGAAATAGGAGAATGTTTAATGGCAGGAATTATCACCGATTCTGGTGGTTTTCGATACAATACTGTTGATGACGAAACTTTCGAATTTGCAGCAACAATGTTGGATACAGGAGTGAATATTAGTAATATTTATTACCGAACTTTTGATGTTAAGTCTCGTTCACAATTTCTTCTCTCCTCCTTAGCTACTTCAAGAATTAAATTTTATGCAAATGATCGTATTGCCTTGACTTATATCATGAAAAAAGATATGAAAAAAACAAAAGCACAAACAGGGGATCATGAAGGAATCGTTGATGTAGGAAGAAATATCGAAGGAGTAGAGGTATCTATTTTTTTAAGAGAAGTAGAAGAGAATTTCTATCGGGTATCATTAAGAAGCAATGATTACATAGATGTATCCGAAATTGCCAATCTCTTTGGAGGGGGAGGTCATACTAAAGCGGCTGGGTGTGACATTCATGATTCATTAGAAATAGCCATCAAAAAAATGGTAAAGGAAACTAGTAAAAAACTATGAACGGCATTCTTCTGGTTAACAAAAAAAAGGGAGAAACCAGTCGCGATGTAGTAAATACAGTAGCAAAAATTTTAGGAACCAAAAAAGTTGGCCATACAGGAACTTTAGATCCTCTTGCTACTGGTGTTTTAGTTCTTTGCATAGGCTCTTCTTTAAAGTTAGTTGAATTATTGATGAATCATGATAAAGAATATATTGCAACAATTCGGCTTGGTATCGAAACCGATACATTAGACATTACCGGAAAAATTGAAAAACAATCCCCACCTCCTAAGATCAGTAATGTCCAAATTGATGAAGTCCTAAAAAAATTTGAAGGTCGGATCACGCAAGAAGTACCAAAATATTCAGCAATAAAAGTTAATGGGAAAAAATTATATGAATATGCCCGTGCTCAAATAGAAGTTTCCCTTCCCATTCATGAAGTGGAAATAACGGAAATTAAACGAATTAGTGAACTTAAAGAAAATACCTTTCAAATCAAATGTACAGTGAGTAAAGGAACTTATATCAGAAGCCTAGTCAGAGATATTGGCCATGCGTTAAATACTTATGCAGTGATGACCGAACTAGAAAGAACTAGAGTCGGTAACTTCTTACTAGACAATACTTATACAGAAGAACAAATAGTTAGTGGTCATTATCAATTATTATCCCCCCAAGAAGTCCTTCCTTTAAGAACAATTGTTGTGAATTCTGCTCAAGAAACAAAAATAAGAAATGGTTGTGTTCTCGATGCCTTTTTTAAAGATGAAATGGTTTTTATTGAGAATAAATCCCATCAATTGCTTGCCATTTATCAACAAAAAGGAAATGCTAAAGTAAAGCCCTATCGAATGTTTTAATAATAGAAAGTTAGTTTTTAAGTACCTAACTCCATCAAGAAAAGCGTCTAAGATTGATATCTTCCTGAATTTTGATAGACCGATTAAAAAGAATTCGTTATAAAGCAATTTAATACCAGTTTAAGGTTTTATAAAAAATAGTTTAATTTAGATATTCTTTAGGAAGTTTAAAAGAATAAAATACAATAGAATCACACCTAAAATTTAGATGTGATTTTTCAGGCCTATCAAATTTTGGATAACAAGAAAATGATTATTCCAAAAATTTTAGTGTTTAGCAATTTAGAAATGGGATAGAAATATCTCATTTTTACAATCATAAATAAAAAAACATCCCTTGTTGCGAAAAAAGGTGATAAAACATTTTATAAAAGGTTGATTAAATACTTAAACTTCTCTAAATAAAAATTGGAACCTTTTTCAAAAATAATATTTCAATAAAATTCATTTCAACCATTTTTTATTTCAAAAAACGAAAGAAAGTACCATTTTCATTTTTTTAAATTTTTGAACCCAAAAAAACAAAAAATAACCAAATTCACTTAGAAATAAACGAACGCATTCTATTGACATGACTTTTCCTTTTCGCTATAATGAATATGTATATAGGTAAAACCTAATACAAATACCGGTTATCAAAAAGGGAAGAGAGTTGATACGTTTGAGAAAAATATATGCTAGTATAGACATTGGCTCATATTCAATGAAATTTATTGTAGGAGAATATTTCAATCAAAAAGTATATGTTTTAGCCTCTCACAGTATAAACTCTAAAGGAATCAAAAAAGGATTGATTGTAGAACCTGGTTTAGTTGTTGAAACAATTAAAGAAGGAATGAAAGAAATTAATGAAATGTTGGGAATTGAGATAAAAAGAGTAATTGTCAATGTTCCTGATTACAATGTTCACTTTAAAGAAGTAACCGGATGTATAGATATTAGCGATCAAGAAAGTATCACCGCTAAAGACATTAACAAAGTAATAAAAGATTCTATCTACAATCAAGTGGATGAAAATTATGAACTTGTAACAGTTATTCCTGAAGAATATAGAATAGATAACGAAAAACAAATTCGTAAACCGATAGGTAAAAAAGGTCAAAAACTTGAAATTAAAGGTATAATGATATCAACACCTAAGAAAAATATTTATTCTGTTTTAAGTGTGTTAGAGGGAGCTGGGTTAGAAGTTGTTGATATTACCATTACAGGACTTACCAATTACTACGAAGTAAGAGATCAGTCTCTAGATAAAAAAGATGGTGCAATAATTAATCTTGGCCATGAAACAACAACAATCAGTATTTTTGAAGAAGGAACGATTGTTGCTAACGAAACCTTACAAATTGGCGGGATAAATGTAGAAAAAGATTTAGCTTATGTTTTTGGTGTAAGTATCTTTGACGGAAGAACACTAAAGGAAAAATTTGCTAGTTCTCATAAACGTTTTTGCCAAATTAATGAAATATACGAGGTAAAAAATACGATTGGCGAGTCAGTAAAACTAAATCAATTAGAAGTATCTGAAGTAGTAATGAGTCGTATGGTAGAAATTTTAAATTTAGCCAAAAAACAAATTCGACTACTTTCTAATACCGAAATAAGTTATATTATTTTAACAGGTGGACTTACAGAAATCAAATCATTTAAAAATTTAGCCTATGAAATATTTGGGAAAGATGTTATAATATATACAGTGACAACCTTAGGATGTCGGGACAATAAATATGTCAGTGCCTTAGGAATGATAAAGTATTTTATAGATAAAATGGAATCACGTGGAAAGAATGTGTCGATGTTAACATCAGAAGAAGAAACAGCTTTAGTGACACCCAACAATAAATTAAAAAAAGATAATGCTATTATTAATAAAATATTTGGAAACTTGATAACAAATAAGGAGGATAAGTGATGAATAATATGTTAGGTTTAGAAATGGATCAATTGGCAAAAATAAAAGTTATCGGAATTGGTGGTGGCGGTTGTAACGCAATTAATCGAATGATTTCTGGCGGATTAAAAGGAGTAGACTTTATCGTTGCCAATACGGATGTTCAAGCTTTGAATCGTTCTCTTGCCACAACCAAATTACAAATTGGTAGTGAGCTTACTGACGGGTTAGGTGCAGGAGCTAATCCAGAGGTAGGAAGGGAAGCTGCTTTAGAAAGTAAAGCTGCCATTGAAGATGCTTTGAAAGGCGCCGATATGGTTTTTGTAACTTGTGGTATGGGAGGTGGAACAGGAACAGGAGCTGCTCCAGTAGTTGCCGAAATTGCCCAAGATTTAGGTGCCCTAACAGTGGGAATTGTTACAAAACCATTTAGTTTTGAGGGAAAGAAAAGAATGGATCAAGCAGTAAAAGGCTTGGATGAATTAAGAAAACACGTTGATACAATTATTGTTATTCCAAACGATCGCTTAAGAGAATTAATTGATAAAACGACCCCAATGTTAGAAGCTTTCCGTGAAGTTGATAATGTTCTTCATCGTGGCGTGCAATCTATTTCAGACTTAATCGCTGTTGCTGGATTGGTCAATCTTGATTTTGCGGATGTCAAAACCGTAATGAAGGATCGAGGAAATGCCTTAATTGGAATCGGAGTAGGTTCAGGAGAAGGAAGAGCAATCGAGGCCGCTAAACAAGCTGTATCTAGTCCTTTGTTAGAAACTTCTATCGATGGCGCTACTGATGCAATCATTAACGTAACAGGGGGATCTTCACTAACATTATTTGAAGTAGAAGAAGCTGCTGAAGTAATTAGAAGTGCTGCCAATACAGACATTAATACAATTTTTGGTGCTGTAATTAATGAAAATTTAAATGATGAAGTTATTGTAACAGTAATAGCAACTGGTTTTGAAGAGCCAAGTGAGCCGTTATATCATGGCTTTAACAATACAGCTCGAGAAAATCTTTATAAAGAAAATACAGAAGATGATAGCGATTTTGATGTTCCTCCATTCTTAAGAGATCACAATGATTATTAAAAAGAAAAGTCTTCAATTGCGGGTAAGCAAGATGAAAGGCTTTTTTCTTTTTTGCTTTATCGAAAAAGGAAAATACTTCTTCAGTACTTTCCTAGAAAAAATAATCCTTCTTGCTTTTTGTTTCACTCCTTGTCGAAAAAAGATGTAAATATTTATGTAAAATATATTGTCTTTTTTTTTAGAATGTATTATATTAAAAATACAGACAGTAGAGG
>CAKPAK010000048.1 GCA_934132915.1 uncultured Bacilli bacterium | reverse complement strand
TTTCCTAAGAGAGAAAGAATTTTTTCACCAAACATAGGAACTAATAATAGGAAGACAATTAAAAGTAATAAAATGAATAAAAGTAATACTGATTTGATCCGATTTTTGAGGGTATCACTTTTTTCTACTTGGTATAAAGTGTTTGCGGCATTAATGATCGCATATGTTCCGTTAGAAGCGGCAAACAAGGCAATAATACTAAAAGCTCCAACACTGGTATCAAACCCTTTTCCCGAGATTGCTTCAATAAGGATATTTCCCGCCTCCTTGGGAATTAGATCTTGGATAAAATGAATGACATTATCTAGTGAAAGTGAAAAATAAGAGGAGATGGCTACGACTATCGTAATAATGGGAAAAAGGGCTAAAACAAAGAAAAAGGCAACATTTCCTGGTAATACCCTCATTTCCATTCGATTAAACAAAGAAAAAGCTTTTTTGGCATAATATTTAAAATTTTCCATGAGATCCCCTATTTTCTTTTTTCCTTATTTTTCATCATCATCAAAATTGCTTCATTAATGGCATCATCGACTGATTTTACTTCATCTAAAATCATACTATATCCAACTTCTATTCCTAAAAAATTGGGAATATCTTTCATTAACTTGGTTAATTTCTTGGTATATTCGGAAACTTTTTTCTCATCATAGCCTACCATATAGATTAAAAATTCATCGCCACCACTACGAATAATATCTGTATTTTCAAGTTGATTATTAATAAGAATACTGGCTACTTTTTTAATCATTTCATCGCCTGCTTCTCTTCCTAGTTTATCATTCACTTCTTTTAAATTATTTAAATCCATCACGACAACACTTTGAGGAAAGATAACATTATCATCCCAATTATAAATATTCATATTGAGATAACTTCTATTTTTTAAAGAAGTCATGGGGTCAATATACTTTAATATTTCTTCTTTACTAATGGATTTATTGGTGATATTCTTTCGATTGATAAATAGAATGGACGCGATAAGAAAAGCAATTAAACCAATTAAAAATAGGAATACTTTTACGGACGTATAATCTTTATCAATGGTAATATTGGTTCTGTATAAGTATTTTATTTGTTCATAATCAACGTTACTAATGTAGTAATTAAACAGGTGATTAAAGGTTTCATTCTCGCTGTTCATAATAAATCGATACCCATTTTTTTCGGTCGATTCAAAATTAATTTTCTCGTCTTTTAATTTGGTGTTTTTATAGTATAGATAGGCTTGTTTATCGAGAAGGAGAATTGATTCATCGTCAATACTTCTTAATAATTCGTCCGTGTTGTTATAAGAAATTACGGAAAGATTATTTTCTTTACAAAGTTCAGAAAGCAAACTAGAAGATACTACGGATATTTTTTTATTCTTTAATCCCTTTAAAGAGTTCATGGCATAATCTTTTTTACTTAAAACAACATAATCTAAGTTTTTAATTGGATTGGTTAAGTAATGCTTCATATTGATATTCTTATAATCAAAGTTTCCTAGGGCAAAATCTACTTCTCCGCGAACAAGGGCCCCTTTTAGTTCATCAATGCTATTGTACCTGATCGCCTCGATATCGGTATCGGCAATTTTATCAAAATCGGTAAGATAGTTAGAAATGGTGCCCACAAAATTACCATTTGCGTTATTTTCGTAAGGCATATTGACAACATAGCCATATTTATAAGTTTTGGCATTGTAATTTTTTCTTAAAATATCATCTGTATTTGTACTATTGAAGTATACCTCTAAGTAGTTTTTGCTATAATCGATATTGTATTCTGTTTTTAAATATTCTAAATAGACTTTTTTTAAAATGCTCCGAATGGTTTCGTCTTCGGCTCTTAAAATGTAATTGAGTCTTAAATCGGTAAGATGATAAATATGAATTAAATGATTAGATAAAACCGTGGTCATATTCCTGTTTTCGGCTAAAACAATTGCATCTAGTTGATTTTTTTCTAGAGATTCTTCTAACTCTTGTTCTGTTTTGTAGGAGGTTAAGTGAATATTTGTGGGAAAATACTTTTGTAGAACTTCTCCATCTTCTTCTAAATATCCTAGATTAGTTTCTTTGGTTTCATCGAAAGAAATGTCTTCTTTCGCGTAAATGGCATATTCATCTTCATATAAAACAATATCTTTTGCTTTTAATTGTTCGTTTGGTTTTAACACTTTAAAAGAAATATTTCCATTAGAAGAGGCGGTGTTGGTATAATAAGATACTTTATTAAAGTTGATTTGATTTTGTTTGGTTGCGTAGTTTAGGAAATCAAAAATCATCCCACTTCCATTATAACCAAATACAGGAATATCATTATAAACATCAATATCAATCATTTTATTGAGATTATCTGTTATCCATTTTTTCTCTAAAACAGTAAGCGTGCTATCATCTTTACTAAAGTTTAAAATATAGGTTGTCGCTCCTAGTAATAAAATAAAGACAATCAGAACAATCGCAATTACTGTATTCCGTTTTTTCTTCATCTTGATCCCCTAACTTTTGATCCAGCTTATACTGTCTTTTTCGTGGTTTTTATTTCCGGTTACAACAAAACCCTTGTCTTCTTCTGTTTCGCCTTTGGTTTGGGTTAAATAGTAACCAATGTCATAAAATTTTTTGGTGTCATCCTCTATTTTTTCTAAAGAAGCAGTCGCGATTTCTTTCGCCGAATCAAGACTTACCTCTCTATTGTATTCAATGTTGATGTAAATGATTTTTCCTTGAATTCGTACAGTAGCTTTGTTAACTTCTGTTTTTTCTTTTAGAAAATTAACGATTTCTTCTTGATCTTTTTGACTTACCACATGGTTCTCTATTCCTTTTAAGCGATCGCCATATTTATTCGTTCCTCCAATAAATAAATTGAAAAAAACATACA
Organism: uncultured Bacilli bacterium; assembly: GCA_934132915.1. The sequence continues at coordinate 7,891 of CAKPAK010000048.1, read as the reverse complement.
TCATAATTAATAAAACCAAAAAGGCTAAAACACAAATGGTGGATAGTAATTTATGCCTTAAAATTAAATCTTTTATATTTTTTAAAAATTTTTTCATTTCTCTCTCCTACTTTCTAGAATTATTATACACTAAAAAAATTTAGAGTGCAATTTTTTCCTCATGATTTTATGGTCTTTCTAGTGATTTTTTTCTTTGCTTCGATAATTTTCACAGAAATTTTTTTTATAGGTCTGGAAAGTATTGTTTTGGATGGATTCTCTGATTTCTTCCGTTAAATGAATAAGAAAACGAATGTTGTGAATCGAAAGGAGTCTTTGCCCTAATGTTTCATTGGCAATAATGAGGTGTCTGATGTAGGCTTTGGTATAATTTTGGCAAGCATAGCAATCGCAACTTTCATCAACAGGGGTAAAATCTTCTTTGTATTTTGCGTTTTTCAGATTAATTTTACCAGTTCTCGTGAAAGCATGTCCATGTCGTGCTAGCCTTGTTGGTAGGACACAGTCGAACATGTCAATTCCTCTTTCTACTCCTTCTAAGATGTCAATAGGCTCTCCAACTCCCATTAAGTATCTTGGTTTATCTTTTGGAAGATAGCGAATGCCATCATCTATCATTTTATACATTGTTTTTTTGTCTTCACCAACAGAAGTTCCTCCGATAGAAAAACCATCAAATGGTAATTTAGCCGTCTCTTGGGCACTCCATTCTCTTAATTCTTGATATTCCCCTCCCTGCACAATTCCAAATAAACTTTGGTTTTCGTTTTGATGAACCGCAAGCCCTCTTTTTGCCCATCGAAGAGTTCTTTCGGTGCTTTTTTTCGCATATTCATAAGTTGCAGGATAAGGAATACATTCATCAAAACTCATGGCAATATCACTATCTAATTTATTTTGAATGGCAATGGATTTTTCTGGCGTTAAAAATAATTTCTCGCCGTTTAGATGGCTTTTAAAGATAACGCCTTCTTCGGAAATATTTTTTGGGTTTGCTAAAGAAAATACTTGAAAACCACCAGAATCAGTTAAAATTGGTCCATCATAATTCATAAACTGATGAAGTCCTCCCGCTTTTTCGACAATATCTTCTCCTGGACGAAGCCATAAATGATATGTATTCGATAAAATAACGGCTGAGGATACTTCTTTTAGTTCTCTTGGATCCAGCGTTTTTACTGTAGCTTGCGTACCAACAGGCATAAACATTGGCGTAAAAAAAGTACCATAGTTAGTAGATAATGTTCCATAACGAGCATTACCGTCTTGATGCAATAATTGATATTTTACTTTCATAATCTTCCTTCTTTCTCTTGTATTATATCATTTTTTTTATGTTGTGTAAAATCCCCTTCTAGATGGGTCAGGATGATAAAAAAATAGAATTGTTAAAATTTTTTATTTTTTAACAATTCTTATTGTCATTTTGTTTTCCTTTATTTCTTCATTTATCACCATTTTTTAATGTTTTTCTTGACCAATTATTCGGATAAACCACCATTTAGTGTTAAAGTAACCGTTACATCATCTCCAACAATAATTCCTTCAGGAATACTTTGAGAAACAACATATCCCTTTCCGTCAAGATTATATTTTACCCCCATTAGTTTTAATATATTCATGGCATCTTTATAGGATAAGCCAATTAAATTTGGCATTGCTTTATCATAAGTATCTGTTAAAAGGGCAACCACGCTTCCTTGATATAGTTTACTCTTTTCACTTGGATATTGAGATATGATTTTTTCTCCGGTTCCTAAGACATATAATTTGGTTTTGGTTTCCAGTTCATTTTTTATAGTGCTCGTGACTTTATTGATATAATTTTTTAAAGTGTAGGTGGTTGTTTTGTTTGTGTCTGTTACAATATTTAAGTATTTACTGGTATTTACGACAACATCTTTTACTGCAGGAGCAACATAATTGACGGTATCCTTTGGTCTTTTTAGTCCTGTATAAATAATAATCTCAGGATTATCTGATGGATAAATGCCAGCAAAAGAATAAATGTAATCGGACGCTCCTTTCATGTAAGTTCCGGTTGTTTCATCATAAATTTGGGCGGTTCCGGTTTTTCCCATTATTGGATAACCTTCCATGTAATAAGGACTCCCCGTACATTTTGTTGAATCGGGACAAACGACACTTTTCATTAGGGTTTTGATCCGAGAAATATTTTCCGTGTTACTTACTACATCAATAATCTCCGTTGTGCTTTCTTGTTTCGTTTTTTTGGTGTTAGCATCCACTATTTTAGAAACAATATAAGGTCTTAGTAATTTGCCGTCATTGCTTATTGCTGTTAAGGCTTGAATCATTTGAATTGGCGTAATTGTAATGGCTTGACCAAAAGTTGCTGAAGCGGCATCTACATCGTAATTAAATTTTACTTTCCCACTGACTTCTCTTTTTAAAGTGAAGCCGGTCTTCTTGCCAAAACCATAGTCATTGTAGCAACTTTTTAGGGTTCGTTTATCAATCATATTGCTTCTTAAGAGACCCGCTGCTCCAACATTGGAACTCATTGCAAAACCATAATCATAGGTAATCACACCCCATCCAACTTTATTCCAATCGTGGACGACTGTCTTACTCCCATCATTAGCAACATATTCAATTTCACCAGATGTATAAGTACTATTCCCATCATATTGTCCTTTATCCATGGCACAAAGATAACTGAATATTTTCATTGTACTTCCTGGTTCATAAGATAGTCCTGTCATTAAATCATTATAATTGGTAAGATTCTTTTTGTTTGGATCGAAAGAAGGAGCGGTTGCATAAGATAAAATTGCCCCCGTTTTTGCGTCTGCGGTAATCATAAATCCCCACTCGGCTTCACTGTCCGTCATCATTTTTTTAACGGCATTTTCGGTAAATAACTGAATATTACTATCGATGGTTAAATAAATATTATCGCCATTCTCGGCTTCTTCAACGTATTCGCGACCATTTGCGATTTTATAACCATTTCTATCTTTTTCATAGGTCTTATAGCCACTTCGTCCAGTTAGGGATTCATTATAGTATTCTTCAATTCCTAGTTGCCCTACTTTCCAAGTATTTTTATCGGAATCTTCTTCATTTACTGTATAACCAATTGCATAAGAGGCAAAATCTCCATTCGGATAATATCTTTTGGTACTCGTCAAAAAATCAATTCCGGGAAGATTTAAGTTCTTGATTTCTTCCATCTGAATTTGACTCAAGTTTCTCCCACCTGGCCCTAATTCTACTTGATAGGCATCTTTTTTTAATAATATCTTTAAAACTTCAACATCCATGTTTAAGTAAGGGGCTAAACGCTCTGCTGTAATATCTGGGTCCACTACATGAAGTGGCGTTTTGCTTCCTTCGCTTCTACTTTTATCTAAATAGGCGATTACGGTATAACTGGCAACATCTTCTGCTAATACATTGCCATTTTTATCCAAGATACTTCCTCTTTTTGGAAGAAGCGTTTCTTCTTTTGTATTTCTGCTTTTGATAAATGCTGTGATGGTTTCGTTGCCTACCATATAATCTGTTGTACAAAGATAAACAATTCTCATGGCAAAGACACAGAAAAGAAGGATTGCTGTTGGAAACATCACGTAGTTTGGTTTTATTTTATTGATATTCGTTTTTTTCTTTTTTGCCATACAAACCCTTCTTTCTTTTTTTGTTTTAATACTTAACTAGAATTAGTCAATATTTTTAATATTATCGCTATGATAAGTTAATCCATATCTTTCACTAATTTCTTTGATATTGTCTAACGAAGTCATTTCATCAATTTTCATATTTAAACTTTCTATTCTTTTTCTTTGTTTTTCCACTTCACTATCTAATTTTTGAATATCAACATTCATTCTGGCTAAAGTCGTTTCGCCAAAAACGATTCCAACAATGAGAAGAACAATCGTTAAGGCAAATACTTTATATAAAAAGCGTTCTAAATTACTCAAAAATTGTTTTTTCTTTTTTTTCTTCATTTTATTTTATCCTTTCAATTACCCTAAGACGGGCACTATGGCATCGATAATTCTCTTTTCGTTCTGCTTCCGAGGGAATGATTCCTTTCGCAATTACTTTATATTTCGGTTGATATTCCTCTGGAATATAGGGAAGATTATTCATTTCTTCTGGAATGCTGGTATATTTGGTATAAATCTTCTTTACGATTTTATCTTCTAGCGATTGAAAACTAATGACGCAGCACCTTCCCCCTGGCGCTAACAATGTCAAGGCTTGATTTAGGCCTTTTTCTAAAGCATCTAATTCATGATTGACTTCTATTCGAATTGCCTGAAAAGTTTTCCTAGCAGGATGTCCATCTCTCATGGCCTTCATTGGCATACTTTTTTTAATAATTTCTACTAATTCAAAAGTGGTTTCAATAGGCGTGATATTCCTTGCTTTTTCAATATTTCTAGCAATTGACGTTGCATATTTTTCTTCCCCGTACTCCCTTAAAATACGGACTAGCTCTTGATAAGAATATTGATTGACTACCTCATAGGCAGATAATGATGCCGTGGTGTCCATTCTCATATCTAGTCTTGCATCTTTTTGAAAGCTAAACCCTCGATCTTTTTCATCCAGTTGGACGGAGGAAACGCCTAAATCAAATAAAATGCCATTAATTTGCGTAACATGTTGTTCTTCTAATTTTTCTCTCAAGTTGGCAAAATTGCTACGAATAATCGTGTAATTTGGAGAGATTTTTCTTAATCGCTCATTACTTTTTTCAATCGCAAAATCATCTTGATCAAAACCGTACAAATGTCCTTCTGTTAAATGATTGAGGATTTCGCTACTGTGTCCTGCATAACCTAATGTGGCATCGACATAAATTCCTTTAGGATCAATTTTTAAATTTTCAATACTTTCTTTTAATAAAACACTTTTATGGTACATAAAACCCCTCCTTATTGTTTTTATTATATCATGAAATCTATTCATTCGATTAAAAAAGAAAAAAACTTTACAATATAGTTAACACTTTCCCCTTTTGTTTTTTGATGAACAAAAATGATTTTCTTCTCCTTAGAGGAGACTTTTTTTTAAATATTTGTTACAATAACACTAGGTGATGTTATGCAAACGGGACAAAATAAAGATTTTTTAAATGAATTAGACAAATTTTATCGACATTTTTATTGGGATTCTCTTAGGATCAGTTATGCTTATTTTTCGGCTTCGCTTCAAGCTTTTGACGTTGCAGGAAAAAATTCTCCAGTCATTTGCGATTTAAAACAAGCTTTTTTAACATTTAAAAAAGTTTATGAAGAGACTTGTTTTCTTATTGAAATCATGTTTTCGAAAAGTAATCAGGCAAATGATGAGAAAAATCATTTACTTCTTTTAGGGTTAGAAGATGTAAGTCATAAAACCATTATTTATTATCATAATTTATTTCATCTCGCGAAAACGGTCTGTCAAGCACATGAGGATAAAAAGCAACATGGGTACTCTACGCAATATATTCAACACTCTATCTATCCTCCTAAAGATTTTCTTATGGTTACGGAGACCAATGCTTATTTTGATCAGCTTCTTTTTCTTACTTTAACCAGTGAAGATGTGCGAGAATTTTTAGATTATCCGATTCCTTTTTGGCAATTTATTCAAGAAAGGACGTATTATATGGTAGACTCTTTTGATAATGAAGGATTTTATGGGGTCAATATTTTGGAAGATGATAACCATGCGGTTATGGATTTTCGAATTATGGTTCCCTTTGTTATGGATTTAAAAACAGCATTAATTAATATTCATGAATTTAAGCATGCTTTTGATTTGTATATGCTTTTGAATTCTCCTCTTCCTCTGGAGGATAAGGTTTTCGAGGAAAATGCAAAGTTAGTAGAAAAAGATTTTCTTCAGTACTATATTCCAAAGATGAGAAAAAAGAAAAAGAACACTTGGAAAAGTTGCTAAACCTTTCAAGGTTCTTTTATTTTATCCATTCTTTTAATTGATTTTCAGGAATGAAACCAATCTTTCTTTTCTTTTCTTTTCCTTCTTCGAAAAGAATAAGGCATGGAATGCTCATTACAGCATAATCTCTAGCAAGTGATGGATATTCATCAACATTCACTTTCAGTATTTTTACTTCCTCTATTTTTTCTAAAATAGGACTTAACATCTTGCAAGGTCCACACCAGTTCGCATAAAAATCAACTAAAATTTTCTCTTGAATTAAAGATTCAAAATTTTCTCCTTCATAAATTTTTATCATTTGTTTGCTCCTTTATATTTTTCATATTTTTGTTTTAGTTTTTCATAAAACTGATCATTTTCAGAATAAGAATCTAATAAATGGTTATCTTCGATGATGATTTTGTTGGTATCTACTAATTTTCTTGCACTATCAATCGTGATTAGTTTGTGATCAAGAAGACTCGCTAGCACTAAGGTATTAATTTCACGGTTGGATCTAGATTCCTTATTTCTGATAATCGTCCATACATCACTATAAACTTGGACAGTGCCATCTACTAATTGAGATAAGATGGGGGTATTTTTTAAAATACTCTCACCAAATTTAGATTCACTAACTAATGTAAGATTTAAAATGGGCATATTTAAAATGTACAAAACTAAAAAGATATAAACATAATACTCTAATACACCAATTACTAAACCAAGTATTTTTGAAGGCAAGCTTAAGAAAACCGTCATTTTTACTAACCATTCCACTAGTCCTGTAACAACAATAAGAACTCTCAAAATAAACATTAGTGCCGCAAAAATAATAAGAAAAGAAATCAATTGGTAAAGTAAGATATTTAAGGCATCTAATCCTTTAATTACGCCAAAGAAATTAAAAAACGGCAAGTTTTCATAAAGAACAACCATCAATTTATCTTTTAAATAAAAAGCAATTAAAACAACCAAAAAAAATCCAATAAATCTTGTGAGTTCTTTTATTCCCCCACTTTTAAAACCAACAATTGCCCCTAATAGTAAAAAAAGAAGAATTAACACATCTACTAAGTTAATTGCCATATCCCATCACTCCTTACTTCCATTATATAACAAAATATTTTAAAAATAAATCATTTTGTGATAAAATGAAAAAGAAAGAGGTGCTATTGAATGCAAAATCAAAAGACAATTACTTTAAAAGTTGGGGACGTTACGAAAGAAAAGATGATAGATTTTTTTCAGGATTTAAAACGAGAAAAAACACCACCTTACGCAATTTTCCAGGCAAAAGATGGAGATACGGTGGTTACTTTATATGAATCTGGAAAAGTCGTTTTCCAAGGAAAAGATGCTGATCTTGCATCAGAATTTTGGATTGAAACCGAAAGGATTCAACAAGGGCATGCTGAGGTTACGGATAGTTCCCAGAAGAAAAAAGAAGAAGAGAAAAAAATTCTTCCTCTTCGAATTGCTTCCATTGGATCAGACGAAGTTGGAACAGGAGATTATTTTGGGCCAATTGTTGTGACGGCTTCTTATGTTGCTAAAGAAAATATTGATTTTCTTCTAGAACTTGGAGTAAAGGATTCTAAAAAGATGACTGATACACAAATTTTAAAAATTGTTCCTCAGTTGATTAAAAAAATTCCCTATCAAACATATATCTTAAAAAATTCTGAATACAACCTCAGAAGAGAGGACAATATGAACATGAATCAGATGAAGGCAATTCTTCATAATAAAGTTCTATGGGAAATGAAGAATAAAAATTATCCTTATCAATATATTGTGGTAGATCAATTTGAATATCCTCCATCTTACTATAAACATATCGCTAAGTCTACCCAACAAGTTCGTAATATTTTCTTTTTAACGCACGCTGAAGATCAATGTCTATCCGTTGCTTGTTCTTCTTTAATTAGTCGCTATATTTTTTTGAAAGAGATGTATGCACTAGAAAAGGAATTATCTATTG
>CAKPAK010000047.1 GCA_934132915.1 uncultured Bacilli bacterium | reverse complement strand
TATGAATATAATGTTCATCAAAAAGAAGTAGCTCAGATAATGTATGAATATAATGTTGATCAAGAAGAAGTAGCTCAAATAATGTATGAATATAATGTTGATCAAGAAGAAGTAGCTCAAATAATGTATGAATATAATATTGATCAAAAAGAAGTAGCTCAAATAATGTATGAATGTAAAGTTCCAGAAAATGTGGCAACAAAAATATGGAATGGAACCTTATCGTATAACGAAGTACAATCAATATTGGAAAATAAAAGTATTTCAAGTAATATATTAGAAATTATATCGAAAAATAATATAATACCTCCTACTACAAGTGGAGCTACCGCTGTTTCCAAACAATCAAGTACATCCCTCTCGTTCAGTAAAGAAAAAGCAGAATCGATAAAACAATTATCTGATTATTATGGAGATGCAGGACAGAATATTAATTACATGTTTTTACAAGGTAAATCAGCAAAACAAATACTTGATGAACTTGATGGACAGGCTAAAATTGATTTTCAAAACTTTTTACAAAATACGCGGCAAGGAAAATATTTAGCAGGTTTATCTGATGAGGAAATTCGTTCGATGACAACTTATACAGGGGGATCATATGCAAAAATAAATGGTATGTTAAGAAAAAAAGATATTTTTGGAAAGATCATGGGGATGGATGCGCAAACTTTAATTGACAATATGGATGCAGCAATTGCTAAATATGGTGGATTAGAGACAACAACAGAAATATATAGAGCAATTGATGTGGGTGCATTTACTTCCCAAAATTCAACTTATACAGCACTATTTAATGGCATTAATATAAGTGATTTAAATCAAGTTTATAGTGTATTAAAATCATTAGAAGGTAAAGATTTTAATGATTTAGGATATATGAGTACTTCTCCAGGTTATAGTACATCGTTTGCAAAATATGAAAGTTTTCCAATTGTATTAGATATAATCGCCAATGAAAATACAGTTGGTGCATATATTAATCAAATTTCTGATTTCTATAATGAGGAAAATGAATTTTTGCTTGCTAGAGGTACTGTATTACAAATGGTTGAAGTATTGGCACCAGAAAAGGATATTAATGGATTAGAAAAAATAGTCGTTAAATGTGTGGTAAAATAGATTATAGATTGGAGTGATAGATATGTTAGAAAATGAGAATGAAAAAAAGATTCCAAAAGTAGAATTTACTTTTATAGAAGAAGAAAAAAGTGAAGAAGAAAGGAAAAAAGAAATTGAAGAATTATTGAGAAGAAGAAATGAAGTGCTTGCTTCAATGGGGATATTTATTTCTGATGATAACAAAATAGAAACTAATGAAAAGAGCAATGATTATCCCAGGCGCACCAGATAAGGAGGAATAAAATGAATGAAAAAATGAAAGCCGGAATAATGGGGTTTGTGGTTGGAGATGCACTAGGAGTTCCTGTAGAATTCTTAAATAGAGACTTATTACAAAGACGTCCTATTAAAGAAATGATTGGATATGGTAGTCATAAAGTCCCTGAAGGAACGTGGAGTGATGATACCTCACTTATGATCGCTGAAATGGATTCAATCAAGGAAAGTGGTGATGTTAATTTTGAAGATATAATGCATAAATTTACAGAATGGGTGAATTTTGCAAAATATACTGCAACTGATGAATTGTTTGATATAGGAATATCTACTAGTAAAGCAATTTCAAATTTTGAAAGAGGAGAAAAAGCCATTAATTGTGGAACAAAGGGTATAAACGAAAATGGTAATGGTTCATTAATGAGAATTTTACCATTTGTATATTATTTGAAGTTTTCTAATTTTTCAGATGAAGAAAAAACTATATTAATTAATCAAGCATCATCATTAACACATGCTCATGAAATAAGTCAATTGGGATGTAAAATATATTCAGATTATGTTACTTTATTACTTGATGGTGTAGATAAAATTAAAGCATTAGATTTATTAAAAAAAATTGATTATAATAAATATTATTCTAATGATAGTATAAAAATATATCAAAGAATTTTAAAAGAAGATTTAAAATCACTTAATATAGATCAAATCAGATCTTCTGGATATGTGGTAGATTCATTAGAAGCAAGTTTATGGTGTACTGTGAAAAATGATACTTATGAGGATGCAGTTGTTGCTGCTGTTAATTTAGGCGAAGATACTGATACTATTGGCGCTATAACTGGTTCAATAAATGGTATTATTTATGGGAAAAATAGTATACCAGAGAGATGGTTAAATAAATTGAAAAAGAAAGATTATTTGGAAGACCTTTCTAACCAATTTTTAGATATAATAAATTATTGTGTAGCAAAACCCTCTAGGTAGTTTGAGGGTTCTTTTTGCTTTAGCGGTGAGTATTTCAGAATAAAATTTCCTTTGCTATAATTTAATTGCGGTTTGCTAACTGCAAATTGATAAGCAAAGGAGGTGAGTCTGGTGAAGGACATTAACAGTTTAGTCACACTAAATGGAATTGTAAATACTATATTGTATTTGCACCAAAATATAGAAGAAAAGAATTTTATGATGGTTAATGGGTTGGAAATTGCTAAAATTTTAGGGGAATTATGTAAATGGAAAGATGTAAATATAATAACTGCAGAAGTATGTCCTGATCACGTTCATATGTTTGTAGAAATTCCTCCTAAGGTTAGTCTATTATCTTTTATGGAGTTTTTAAAAGGGAAAAGTAGTGTGATGATGTACTCAAGATGGGGAAACATGAAATATAAATACATAAATCGTTCTTTTTTGTGTAGAGGATATTTTGTTGATACAGTAGAAAAGAATGAAGTTGTAATAAGAAAGTATATAGATAATCAATTGAAAGAAGATAGATTATCAGAACAATTAACGTTAGATAAAATTGACTTATTATGGGTAGCAAAAAGTAGCTTTGCAAAAGATAGATTGTAATTCGCGCTTTTAAGTGTAGCCAGAATAATAAGCCTTATAGGTGTTTGAGAAAAACCACTGGATATGTTGTTGAATGTTTACTACTCAAAATTATTTACAAACTCTTAAATTTTAGTTAATCTTTGAATAGATTTCTATTGATTTTCTCTTCTTTTTTTATTGTATTTATAGTAGTTTCTATTTGATTTTTTAAATTTTTACTGTAAAGAGGATGATTTTCTATTTTTGATAATTGTTTGGTAATTTGATCTAAAGTATTATTTTCTTTTTTTTGAAAATAAAGTTTGGTGTAATAATTTAGAAGTTCTATGGTTGCTTCTAGTAAGTTATGATTTGAGGCATCTTCTAATAAATTTAAGGCAAGGGAAGTATTTTTTTCTACTTCTATTTCATAGCATCCGTTTAGGTAGAAATATTTGGCAAGGTTATATTTTGCATAGTTATTTTGAAGATTTTTAGGAACATCTAGAGCGGTTTTATAGTAGGTGAATGCTTTTTTTAAATCTTTTTGGCAATGGATACCTAAACGATAGAATTCTCCTACTTTATTACAAGCCCAACTTTCTTCTAATTCGGCACTTTTTAAGTAATATTTGAATGCTTTATTATCATTTTTTTCTTTTTCGTAAATCATTCCTAAATTATTGAAGGCATAAGGGTAATTTTTACTTGCAGCCATTTGGAAATATTTTATCGCGGTTTCTTTGTCATTTTTTATGTTTTTATAATAAAGGCCTAGTTGATTTAAAGCGGCGATATTTCCAAGATTTTCTGCTTTTTTTAGGTATTTGAAAGCAAGCTCAATATCTTGATTTGATTTTGTACCGATATTTCCTGCAAGAAGCATTTTGGCGATTAAATAGGCAGCTCTGGGATGATTTGCGTCAGCGGCAATTTTTAGGTAGGAATAGCTTTTTTCATAATTTGGAGTTCCCGAAAATTCTCCTTTATATTCCATTAATCCGAGTTCGAAAGAGGCATAAGGATTGTTTTCTTCTGCTAGTTTTTTTAGAGAATAGTTATAGTTTAGCCCGTCATTGAATTGAATGGTTAAGAATTTTTCTAAGTCGTTTAGAGAAATATTGGTATTACTTAAGATATTTTCGATGGTATCATTTACAATATTTTCAATGTAGATGGGTTGCTTTTTTTCTAAAACAATATAGGTTATGATCTGTTTGATGCTATTAACATAATCTTCTTTTTCAATAGATATTCTAAGTTGGTTGTTGAATGTTGGAAGAATACTTCTATCGTTTTTGGCTAGGTTATAGAGTTTTTTTGCTAATAATTTTATTGAATTTTCATTATTTAAGGTGTTGGTTGAAATATCTTCATAATTTCCTTCTAGAATGTGGAAGATATTTTTTAAAATTGGGTTAAAATTTTTTTGGTTTTGTTTGATTTCTTGATAAATTTTTTTATATTCTCCTCCGATGGGGCGACATCCAACACAGTAATTATTTACTGTGGAATCATTGGCTGATTCTATATTAAAGATGGCACAAAAGATATCAGTTTGGGTGGCTAGAGTTTTATTTTTACTTAAATTTTTGATAATAAGGCAAGTATTTCCTAGAGAGAGCTGGGTATTATTATGATTCATTTTTAAATATTTTTTCATTATTTTTTCTCCTTTTTTCTATTATACACTATTTTGTGAATTATTTGTGGAATATTAAATTATTTTGTGGAATTTATTAGGTGGTAGATGGATTTAAAGAGGCGTATAATGTAGTAGTGAGGAGGATTTTATTATGAAAAAGATATTTAAGAATTATAAATCTACAATTATTTTAATTTTAGCTATTATTATAGGGGGAGTTATAGGAGGAATTTTTGGAGAGAAGGCAAAAGTATTATCTCCTTTTGGGGATGTATTTTTAAATTTGTTGTTTGTGGTGATTGTTCCACTTATTTTTCTTACCCTTTCAACTTCAGTTGCGAAGATGAAAGAGAAGAAAAGATTGGGAAAAATTATGCGAACGATTATTTTTGTTTTTGTTTTTACTTCTTTGGTTGCTGCTATTTTTGGGATTGCGAGTACTTCTTTGGTTAGTTTAGTTAATCATTCTTCAAAAATGGAAATAAAAAATACGTTAATTCTTGAGGATAAGAAGGAAGATATTGATTTGAATGTTTTAGATAAGACTGCGGAACTTATTAGTGTTGATGATTTTACTAAATTGTTATCAAAAGAGAATATTATTGCTCTTGTTTGTTTTTCTATTCTTTTTGGGCTTGCAATTAGAAAGAGTGGAAAAAAGGGGGAAAAGGCTCTAGAAGTACTTTGTTCATTTAATGAAGTGATTTTAAAATTGGTTGATTTGATAATGCTTTATGCACCAATTGGTCTTGGTTGTTATTTTGCGGTGATGGTTGGGACAATGGGATCTGAAATTGCAGCTTCTTATTTTAAGACGTTTGTTGTTTACTTTTTAGTAGCGATTTTATTTTATTTTGTTATCTATACTTTATATGCTTATTTAGCGGCTGGTAAGAAGGGAGTAAAGGGGTTTTGGAAGAATATTTTGCCAACTACGTTGACTTCTCTTGCGACTTGTTCTTCGGCAGCTTGTATTCCTGTTAATATTACGGTTGCTAAAAAAATTGGTGTTTCTGATGATATTGCTGAGGCGGTTATTCCGATGGGGACTAGTTTTCATAAAGATGGTTCTATTATTGGTAGTGTTTTTAAGATTATGTTTTTGGTTTATTTGTTTGAAGGAGGAATAAGTGGCGCGGATATGATTTTTAAAGTAATTGGAATTGCGTTACTTGCTACTTTATTAGTAACTGCGGTTCCGATTGGAGGAGGAACGATATCTGAGAGTTTGATTATTAGTTTGCTTGGTTATTCAATGTCTTGTTTACCAATTTTGACAATTATTGCGACAATTATTGATGCGCCAGCAACAGTTTTAAATGTTGTTGGGGATACAAGTTCTTCTATGTTGGTTTCTCGGGTTGTGGATGGAAAAGATTGGATGGAAAAGAAAAAATATTAGGGATTTTCTTTTTCTTTTTGTAAAATACTGAATAAGTATTTTTGTTAAATAAAAGAAAATGGTGGAGAAAAGGAAATAAGTTTAGTATAATAAAGAAAGAAATGGGGAGATAGAAATGAAATTAAGAGAATTACTTAAAGATGTAGATTATGAATTGATACAAGGTAATTTAGATATAGAAGTAAGTGATATTGCTTATGATTCTAGAAAAGCACAGGATGGGGTTATGTTTATGGCTTTAGTTGGCTTTCGGGTTGATGGGCATGATTATATTGATGCGGCGATAGAGAATGGATGTCAAGTTATTGCGGTAGAGCATGATGTTACTGTAGGAGAAGATATTACAGTGATTAAGCTAAAAGATACAAGGGTTGATTTATCGATTTTATCTCGTACTTTGTTTGGATATCCAGATAAAGAGATGACTACGATTGCAATTACTGGTACTAAAGGGAAGACAACTTCTAGTACAATGATTCAACATATTTTGAATGTTTCAGGGAAAGAATGTGGTTTGATTGGGACGATGGGAGTGTTTTATTTAGATAAATTTTATCATACGATGAATACTTCTCCTGAGTCTTATGATGTGTTTAAGTATATGAGAGAGATGTTAGATCATGGAGTTCATTATTTGGTAATGGAAGTATCTAGTCAATCTTTGAAGTTAAAAAGATGGGTAAATGTGATTTTTGATTATGCAATATTTACAAATCTTAGTTTGGATCATGTTGGTACAGATGAGCATGAGAGTTTTGATGATTATAAGTATTGTAAGAGTTTATTGTTTAAGCAATGTAAGGTAGGTATTTTTAATTTAGATAGTGAGTATGCTACTGATATGATGGAAGGAACTACTTGTGATAAGTATTATTATGGAAAAGATAATGGGGCTAATTATCGTTTGGTAGAATGTTCTAATGTAATTAGAAATGGCTTTACTGGAATAGAGATGAAAGTTGATGGTAAGATTAAAGATACTTTTATAGTGAGTATTTTAGGTACATTTACGGCTTATAATGCTTTAGCTGCGATTAGTGTTTGTGATTTACTTGGGGTATCTATTTCTGATATGAAGATGGCTTTAGAGGTAGTTAAAGTTAAGGGAAGAATGGAGAGTGTTTCTGTTTCTTCAAAGTTTAGTGTGGTAATTGATTATGCTTATCAGGGAATTGCTATGGAGAATGTGTTAAAGACTGTTCGAGAGAGTAAGCCTAGTAGAATTGTTACAGTATTTGGTTGTGGAGGAAATCGTAGTCGTCAAAGAAGATTTGATTGTGGTGAGATTAGTGGTAAGTATTCTGATTTTAGTATTTTAACAGCAGATAATCCAAGATATGAGGATAATAGTAAAATTATTGAAGATATTTTGGTTGGAATGAAGAAGACGGATGGTAAGTATACAATCATTGATAATAGAAAAGAAGCAATTCGCTATAGTATTGAAAATGCTAAAGATGGAGATGTGATTTTGATTTTAGGAAAAGGTCATGAAGATTATCAAGAAATTAATGGGGTAAGGTATCCTTTTGATGAGAGAGTGATTATTAAAGAGATTATTGATGAGATGAGTGAAGAGAAAAAGAAGAAATTAGGAATTATATTGTAGGTGATAATGTGATTAGAATATCTGATATTATTGAGTTATGTGGAGGAAAACTTATTAGTGGTGATATTCACCAAAAATTAGAGAATTTTTGTATTGATAGTAGAAAAGTAGAAAAAGGGGACGTTTATGTTGGTTTAAAGGGAGAGAAGGCTGATGGCAGTGATTATTATTTAGATGCAATTAAAAATGGAGCTAGTGTCTGTATATTAGATAAAGAGTATGATAAAAATACTTATGGGGATGCTACTATTGTTGTAGTAGAAGATACTTTAAAATGTATTCAAGAATTAGCAAGAGAGGTAAGAAGAAGATTTAAGGGGAAAGTTGTTGCCATTACTGGTAGTGTTGGGAAGACTAGTTGTAAGGATTTAATTGCTAGTGTTTTAGAAACAAAATATTTAGTTCATAAAACAAGTGGGAATTATAATAATCATATTGGGGTTCCTCTTACGATTTTGAGTTTAAAGGAAGATGATGAAATTCTTGTTGTTGAAATGGGGATGAATCATTTAGGAGAAATTCATTTACTTAGTTCTATTGCTATGCCTGATGTTGCAGTGATTACGAATGTAGGAACAGCTCATATTGGTAATTTAGGAAGCAGAGAAAATATTTTAAAGGCTAAGTTAGAGATATTGGATGGTTTAAAAGGAAATCAGGTTATATTAAATGGGGATAATGATATGTTATCTTCAGTTGTTCCTAAGTTAAGAAATAGGTATGATGTAAGGATTATTTCTATTGATGAAGATAGTGAAAATCAAGCTAAGATTATTAAGAGTGATGATTTTAGTAGTTGTTTTGATATTATAAATAAATGTTCTTCTATTTTGGTTAATGTAGGTGGCAAGGCTTATGTTTATAATGCTTTGATGGCGTATGCTGTAGGAAAAATTTTTAAGATTGATGATGAAGAGATAAAGAGAGGAATTTCTCATTTTCATTTATCTAGTCATCGATTAGAGAAAAAGATAAGTAAAAGTGGATTTACGATTATTGATGATACTTATAATGCCAATTATGATTCCATGGTTTCTTCTTTAAATTTATTAGGGCAAATTAAAGATAAGAGAAGAATTGCTATTTTAGGAGATATGCTAGAACTTGGGGAATATGGAGAACGACTTCATTATGATTTAGGAGATGCAGTTATTCATAATAAAATCAATAAATTAATTACAGTAGGAGAGTTATCTTGTGAAATTGATAAAAGAGTAATAGAACTTGGAATGAGTAAAGAGGATGTTTATCATTATGATTCTGAAGAAGAATGTTATTCTTTATTAAAAGATTTGGTAAGAGAAGATGATATTATTTTAGTTAAGGGATCTCATGGAATTCATTTAGTGAATGTTGTTGATGATTTGGTTAATTTATAAAAAATACTGATAAAGATTAAATTTTTAAATAGATATTTTTTTATAAGGAGGTATTTTAATGAATGAAATTACTTATGATAAAGTAGAAGATGAAAAAAGTCCTGTGATAAAACAATTATATTGGAATATTGCATTTGGATTACAAGATGTTGATGGATTGAAACCTTCTCGGTATATGGTTGAGTTATCTCAAGAACATATTAATGGGAAAAAAACATATTACCAAGTTCAAGAAGAAATTACGTCTTATTATAAAAAAAATAGTGATAATCATCTTGACGATGATGAAGAAGAAGCTGATGAAGTGGCTACGGCTATATATGAAATTTTAAATAATAAGTCTTTTCGGTTTGATTATTTGACTTTGAAAAATTATCATCAAAGATTATTTTATTGCTTAGATAATAAAAAGTATAATCCAGGAGTTTTTCGTTTGTATAATATAACAAAAGATGAACCTATTTTAAATGGTGATACTGTTAATTATCAATCTTATGATATGATAGAGGAAACTTTGCAGTATGATTTTCAAGAAGAAAAGATACAAGATTATTTTGATATGAATGAGACTCAGTTGATAAATAGAATTTGTGAATTTACTTCCAGAATATGGCAGGTACATCCTTTTCAAGAAGGAAATACGAGAACTATAGCAATTTTTATTCAAAAATACTTAATTAGTATGGGATTTAAGGTAAATAATGAATTATTTAAGGATAATTCAAAATATTTTAGGAATGCACTTGTTAGGGCAAATTATACGAATTATAGTAAAGGAATAAAAGCTGATAATAAATATTTAATGATGTTTTTTGAAAATTTATTGTTAGAAAAAGATAATAAATTAGATAATGACGATTTAAAGATATGATGTCAGGTATTGTTAGAAATCAAAAAAGAGCAGTTACTTTTTAGGTAATTGTTCTTAATTTTTGTTATTTTCAATATTGTAGTTATTTAGTATTTTTTCAAAATCATTTCCCTCTGTAATAAATTTATTTTCTTCTGTTTCGTTAGTTTTTGTTAAAGTTATATTGGTCAAATTAATGGTATTAATTGGTTGATTTTCGTCGGTTATGCTATTGTTAGAATTAATTGTTAGATTTTTACTTTCTTTAGTTATTTTAATACTAGCACCACTATTGGTTGAGAATAGATAATTTAATCTAATTTTATTATCTTCAATTATGTAATTTCCCATATATCCAAATGGTGCCATGGTACTTAGTTTATAGATAAATGTTCCATTTTCATATAAATATAAATTATAAGTTGCTCTATATTCATTTCCAGATTCGTCTGTTAAAATTTCAGTTTCAAATTTATATAATCCTTTCATTTCTGAATAGTTATATGCTTTATTATTTTCTGAAATATTGTCTCTTTCTTCTTTAAAAATGTTATCATTAGATTGATTTAATTTTATCTTATTGGTTGCGAATAAAATACATAAAGTAGTTAGTATTACTATGATTATAATCAATAAAATAATTACTCCTTTATTATTATTTTTCATTTTCTACTCCTTTCTTATTTTGATTTTATCATAAAGTTGTAGTTTTTTTTGTTTTTTTTTTGTTTATTTTTGATTATATACATTTATGAGTGTAAATGTATATAAGGGAAGGTAAGAAATCAGTATTTTTCAATGAAAAAAGAACTCTAAAAAGTGATGTGAACCCCAAATAGTAGATGTTAATAAAAAAGAGGGTTATTAAAAAGAGAAAATTATTTTTCTCTTTTTGTGTAATTTTGAGCCTGTAAATGCTCTTTTTAGTTTTTTAATTCGGCTTCTGTTACTTGAGAGTAAGTCCAATTGGTTAATTCGTCGATTAACTGTTTTTCTTGTTTTTTAAATGTTTTTGTATATTCGGTTGTACCTTCTACTTCTTCGTATTCTTTGGTGGCTGTTCCCTTAAAAATAATTTCATTTTCTGTTTCTGTATAGGTTCCTTCATATCCCCATGCTCCTGAATTTCTTTTACTACCGTGTAGTTTTGCCGTTCCATTACTTTTTAACTCTAAAATATCAAATGTATGAGTGGTATTAGGGATTTCTTCTTCTTCAGGGTAATATTGATAATAGATTGAAGTAATATTGTTTTGAAAATTATTTTCTTTGTTTGTTCCATTACTATTTTCTTGATTATTTGTTGTAGTGTTTTCTGAATGATTATTTTTTGAACTAGCATTGAAGACAATTGTACTGGTTGCGAATAAAATACATAAAGTAGCTAGTATTACTATGATTATAATCAATAAAATAATTACTCCTTTATTATTATTTTTCATTTTCTACTCCTTTCTTATTT
>CAKPAK010000046.1 GCA_934132915.1 uncultured Bacilli bacterium | reverse complement strand
CTCATAAGTCCTCCCTTTTCACTATCATAAGTATATCATGAAACCCATAAAATGAAAATACTAAAAAAAATCACCACCAGCAAAAATATTGCAAAAAATATATTTTTCTAATATAATAATATCAACAAGGAGAAAATAAAATGACAAAGGAAAACCCTAAAAGAAACTTATACGACTTCGATGGAACAATTTATGATGGAAACTGCTCCGTCGATTTCTTCATTTACTGCCTAGTTCAAAATCCAAAATTAATAAAATATATTCCCCAAAACTTAAAAGATTTATTAAATATTAAATTAAAACGGTTAGAATTAGAACAATCAAAAACCAATTACTGCCAATTTCTAATCGACATAAAAGATCTAGAAATATTCATTTTAAAATTTTGGAAACAAAATCTTAAAAAAATAAAAACTTGGTACCTAGAACAAAAACAAGAAAGCGATATTATTATCACAACCTCACCAAGTTTCTTAATCAACCCCATATGCAGTTATTTAAATATTCAAGCCATCTCCACAATTATCAACCAAGAAAACGGAGAAATATTAGAACTATGCTATCGAGGAAAAAAATTAGAAATGTTAAACAAAGACTATAAAGATGTAACATTCGACAGTTTCTACACCGATAATCCATCCGACGATGAATGCCTATCCTCTAAAGCCAAACAAACTTTTCTTGTAAAAGGAAATAAAAGAATAAAACTACCCAACTTCCCTAATCAATCCAAAAATTAAAGGGAAGTTTTTTAATTTTCATAAACAAAGAAAATCTCATTTCCCGATACAAAATAATAATTTTCCAAAACATAGGAATAAATTTTTCGACTAAATTGACTATATTTTTTAAACTCTTGTTTCTCAATAAAAAATACACAACTTTCTTTCTGACAAATATCATCAATCTCTTGAATAACTCGACTATCTCCATGATATCCCAAATTTCCATTTAAAAGCATATCGTACTTTCCAATTTTAAGATGATTATAAAGTTTCATCACATAAGCATTTCCCATAATAAAAAATGACTCATCATAATTAGAAAGATATTCTAAAATGATTTTAGATTCTGCCAAAACAACATGCTCAGTTCCAGAGTTATTACGCAAAAACCAGAAAGTATCCCGATCAAAACTAATCCCATAAGGAAATAAAAAAACAATTTTAAAAGCATAACTTCCCAAAATCACATACAAAACAAACAACAATAAACAACGATAATAAATTCTAAATGAAGAAAAATTCACCCGTGATAAAAAGTAATAAAAAACAGGAATAAATGCTATCACAAAATGTTGAGCATCAAAAATTGGATAAGCATTAATCTGAAAAGCCAAAATAAAAAACAACTTTTCATCCTTAAATTTTTCCAAAATCATCCTTTTTACTAAATAAAAACAAGAAATAAGTTCTAAAAGGAAAAAAATACTAAATTCTAAATTACTCTTCTGAAAATCAATCATCCCTAAAAAGCAATAATTAACAAAGTCAAAAAAAGCATGATGAAATAAAAGATACATACTAATAACCCAAAGAGGAATAAAATAAATAAATAAACTTTTTAGCCTATTTTTACTATAAAATAAAATAGGAACCAACATACATGCCCCAATACTTTGCTTAGTAATCAAAATAAGACCTGATAAAAAAGCTAACGCTACATCACTTTTCACTTTCTTTTTATCCAACAAATATAAAATAATAAATAGCAAAAATAAACAAAAATAACTATAAGTAGGAAAAAAATTAAACAAAATAACCGGATATAAAACCATACTCTTATAAATTCCTAAACGACGATAGACCATCATCATCAAAAAAGTTAAAATAAGGCAATCAAAAATATGCATACTAATCAAATAATCACCAAACATCCTAATAAAAAGACTACCCACCATAAAATAAAAAGGCATTTGTAAAACATTAAAATCCCGATATATCATCAAACCATGTGCAATATTATAACTAAAACCATAATTCCAAATTTCATCACCAGTACCTGGCAAAATAAACAAAGTATATAACATACTAACAGAAAAAATAATAATACAAAACAGAATCCAATAAGCAAATTGATCTTTTTTCATAAGAACACACCCTTCTAATTAGAGAAAAAATAAAAAGCATTTTTTTTACCCATATAATGATAATTATTTTTAATATCATCAATAAACTCTTTCCATTGAGAAAAAGAACTATCAAAATCATTTTGAGAAATCGCAAATAAACATGATTCTTCTTTGCATAAATTATCAATTTCCTTAATTTTCTTTGAAACACCAAGATAACCAGCATTTCCACTTAAAACAAAATCATACTTACCAATTGGTATTTGATAATATAACTTATAAACATAAGCATACCAATCTGCAATAAAATAATTATCATACTCACTAGATAACTCAGAAAAATCATTTAAAAAAGCATAATCGATAGAAATAGAATTTCTCAAATAAAAAAGATCATCTCGAAAAGAAATATCAATAGAAGAAAACGTAAGAGAAAAAAGAGAATAAAAGCCTAAAAAGAATAAACCATAATATTTTTTCATAGAGAAATCATAATCAAACAAAAGATAAAAATAGGGAAATAATGCTAAAAACAAATGTCCATCATCACAAATTGGATAAGCTAAAACTTGAAAAGCCAAAACATATAACAATCGCTTATCGCGAAAATGATCCTTTAAAATCAAATAAATCAAATGACAAATCACTAAAACCTCAATTAAACCAAAAAACAGCAATATTTTTTTATTATGTTGATCAAAGTCTAAAATACTCCCAAACACACAATCCAAAAATGATCCAAAAGAAGAAGTCACAAAGAAATAAAAGCCAACAATCAAAAAAGGAAGAAGAAAAAAGAAAATACTTCTTAATTTTTTCTTAGAATAATAAAAATAAGGAAAAAATAAAACTATTCCAAGATTCTGTTTTGTAATAAAAATAAGCCCAATAACAATACCTATTAAAAAATCATCATCAATTTTTCTATCTATACAGAATAAAATACACATAAACAAAAATAAACTAAGTAAGTTATAGCCACTATATCCAATAAATAAAATAGATAAAACCAAAACTATTTTCCATTTCAACTTACGGTACATCATCAAAAATAAAAAAGAAATCAAAAGGCAATCAAAAATATGTATACTAATAATATAATCCCCAAAAATACGAAGAAAAAAACTGGAAATAAAAAAATAAAGAGGCATCTGCAACACATTAAAGTCACGATAAATAACCATTCCCTTAGCAATATTATGAGAAAACCCATATACCCAAATCTCATCACACCAAATAGGTTTAATTATAGCCGCAACAAAAAAGACCAAAAAACAGCCAAAAAATAGTAATAAATACCAACAAAATTTTTTCATCAAATAATACACCTCAATTTAAATGGTTTTTTCAAACAAAATAAAATTTTTATCCTCATACAAAGTTTTATAATGTACATCTTTTTTCAAAATAAGAAACAATACTTCTTTTTTAGACACCAAAACATGAGTAACCCCAAATCGTTCAAACTCTTTTTCATAATCTCTAGGCATAATCGCCATCTTATCAAAAATACTATACCGCATCCCATTAAATTCTTTCAAATATAAATCACATCTTGAATCAATAAAAACAGGAATATCCCAAAAAAGTAAATAACTACCATAATTGTACCCATTATAAATTTTTATCCTTTTATCATCTAAATTATTTTTAATATAAGAAACAGCTTCAACTGGATACTCATTCTTCAAAACAAACTCTTCTTTTCCATGTTGACAAAATTGAAATATTGAAAAAAGAATAACCAATAATAAACAAGAAAAATAAATATACTTTTTATGAATGAAAAAATTTCCTAAAATTTCAAATGTTTGATCACCAAGTTCCTTCAAAGCCCGCACACAAATCACACCAATCTCTATAACACCAATCGAATAGTAAAAAGAAAGATGTCTTGTAGAAAGCAAACACATAAAAGCAAGTCCCCCTATTAGTAATAACTCTCTTAAATAAACTCTAACATTTGTAAAAATCAATATAATCATAAGAATCAGAAATGATACCAAAAAAAAGGGATGTTCAATAACCGTCAAAGGAAAATGTTCAAGTAAAAATTTTTGACTATTTCCCAACATAATTCGAAAAAGATAAGTATAGCAAATCTTACTAGGAGAAAGCATTCCTAACAAAAAACTAAAGAAAAAACCAAAAGTAAGCAACCGAATATGAGAAACTTCTTCTATTTTCAATTTAGGAAAAGAAATGTTCTTTTTTCGCATCATAAGATAAATAATATGTTCCCCAAAATAAGGAAGATAAAGAATAAAATAAAATAGCCAAACCGTTGCATGAATATTAGCAACCAACACGCACAAAAAGAAAAGATAGCATAAGTATTTTTTCTTTCCTTCCCTCACTAACCTGTAAAGAAAATAAAATTCTAAAACAAAACAAGTCAAACTAAGAAGTTGCGCACGAGCGACCGCGAACATACTCAACCGAAAAACACAAATAATAGATAATACAATTGATAAAAATTCATCATGATTCAATTTTAAATTCACATAATAAATCACAAACATCAAAAAGGCAAAAAACAAAATCGTCTGGAAATAAACTCCATAAAATCCAAAATTGAAATAAACTCCATATATCAAAAGATCATATAACCAATGCGGATAGGTATAAGGAAGCTTAGTTAGCCAACAATAATGATCAAAAAAATCAATCCCATGATGATAGATATAATCCCCCAATTTAATCATATAAAAAGTATCATTTTGAAAATACTTATAAGTTAATCCAAAACATAAAAATAAAATAGAAATAAATCCAAAAAAACGATATTTTTTTTTCATAATATCCCCCACGACATACCTACTTTCAAGTAAAGTATAACATAATAAAAAAAAAACTACAATACGTAGTCAAGACACTTTTCGATATAATCCCAATTTTTCCAAAAAAGGAAATAAAATATTGGCATTATCCAATCTATCATTCATTGGTGGCAAAACAGAAAAGAAAGAAAGGTTCGCTTCATTCTCAAGAATTTCCACATCTTTTGCATTCAATAAAGAACGATTTAATAAAATCTTTTCCCCAGATATCTTTTCAAAACAATGATTATCCAACATCACAACTTTATTAATCATTAAAGTTGATGATTCCATTAAATAAATAACATCTTCACAAATAGAATGTGAAAGTGATGCATCCAAATCATTTAAATCAATCAATATCAAGTTAGCATCTTTATATCTAGTCAATAAATCATTAATTTCCCGAGTACTACAAGAAACCATATCCTTATCCCCATAAAACATAAAGTCTCTCTTATTAATTTCTATTGCAATTGTATAATAATGTTTCGATAGTTGTTTCTTTAACATATAAATCAAAGAAGTTGCTCCTGCATGACTCGTAAAATTTTTAAATCCAATAATACGAGCATTAGTTTGAATATTTTCAATCTGTTGAACCATTGGTTCATTAATTTTTTGTAAATGCGCCACATCTTTATAAGTATTTGGATTATCATAAAGATATTTCAATTCATCTTCTGTTCGCGCAAAATTATAAATTCCCATACTAATCAATCCAGAAATATAACTATCACTATTCACAACTGGATTATCTGACAACAAAAGAATAATTTTACTAACATCCAGACCAACAGACAAACGCTTAATATTATTAATATCAACATAATTTTGAATAGAAGTAATATCTAAAAACATTCTGTTGAAAAAAAAGTTCGAAAAAGTTTGAACAATTTCATCCGCTGTAAATTCACCCGTTATAGATTTAATCACATCAACATCTAAATTGGAAAATTTATTTTTGTTTAAATTTGAAACAATTACATTCATAGGCCCTCCCTGACAAATGGATTTACATCATTAATCAACTTTGTCTCACCACTAATAGGAATAACTCCTCCCCAATGGAAGATAGGAAAATCCATAACAATATAAGTCGTAACTTTATAATAAACATACCCAGTAGTATCATTTTTTCCACGATAAGATTTCACACAAACTCCTCTAAGTGTTAAAGTCTCTCCGCCATCAACATCAGTACATACTCCCCTACTTTTCATATTCGTATAACTATAGCCAATATCATGCAAATACTTATCAATTTCATCAACCGTTGTATTATCAATTGTTTTTACCTCTTTCCGTTCTAACATGTTAACAATGTCATTCTTTATTCGAAATGCTTTTGCAAAATTAATAGAAACGGTTAAAAAACAAATAAAAATAACAAAAAAGACAAGCATAATATATAAAATAAAAGTACCTCCAAAGGCATCTTTCATAATATCACCACCTAAAATAACTAATCAAAAGCTATAGTTTCAGTTTCTCCACTAACGGGAATAATAAAATTACGACTAAACACAGGAAAAGTAATAACCAAGTAAACCTTTACGCGATAATAGACATTTTCTCCACTTTTAATAGGGATTATACATGCACCATTATTAGAAAGTTTTCCATCATCCTGTTTACACAACTTTTGAATATCTTGATTATCAGAATAATCATAGGCAAAACTACTTAAATAAGCATCAACCTTACCATAAACAATATTTTGAACAGAAGTATTATTTGCATAATTGTATTGATTTTGTTCCAAAATATCAATAATACCATTCTTAATCCGAAACACCTTCGCATAACAAACAGCAATAGTCATGAAAGACACATAAAAAACAATAAATATGATTATCAACCGAAACATAAAAGTACTGCCAAATGCATCCCTCATAACCTATCAACTCCTTATTATTAATGAGCATTTACAAAATCATCCTTACTGCTGAGTAATATTTGACCACTTACTTGCGACAAAGTCTTGAGCTAGTGGTACCAAAAATCTAACTACACCAGCAATTAATGCTATCGCCAAAATAGTCACAACAACCATACTTAATTCACCTGTAGATTCTTTCATAAATCCTCACCTCCTTTAATTGAAAATAACGAAATTTATTTTAAACAATATTTGAAAATGACATCAACATTGATGCAACAAGTAAAATCATACCTCCACCACCAGTACAAACTAACATAACCATTGTCATACTTTCCATCTTGTCCAATCGATTTTTATATTTTTGCTCTCTTGCTTTTTGTTGTAATGCAGAAACACTTTTGGAAAAAGCAATCAACTGCGCATGCTTCTTCTCCTGCTCCCCCAAACCTAAACGATAAAGTAGCCTCATCATTCGTACAGAATCACGAACAGGATACATAGCGGCAAAATCCATATAAGGTTGAACAGAAGCATCACCAGCCTCAATTTTTGCCACCATAGCCTTAAGTCCAGGCTTAAAAACCTCTGGAGCATCCTCAATACTACGAGCAAGCGCAACAGGAACAGTATAATGTTGAATTAATACTTCTAATCCTTTTAAATAATAAGGAAGCAAAGAATCAACTTCGTTCAAGTGCTGTCGATAAAAACTCTTCAAACTCATATACTGAGACTTAAAAGCAACGAACCCACAAATCAGTCCAAACATAATATTAATAAAGGATAAATCAGAAATAAATACAAAAATAAATAAAACGGTTACCAATACTCCATTACGAATTCTCTTCATAAACACTTGATTGGGATCATAAACCTTGTCCCCATATTTGGAATAAAGTAAGAAATCATAATCACTTTCTTTTAAAAGTAAAAATAAATCTTTGTTATCAGCAACAAATTTTCCAGAACTAATCCTTCCTGTATAAAAGAAAAGAAATAAAATAATTACACCAACAATAAAAATCTCAATAAACATTACTCAGCACCTACATTCTCATTATAATATTTTTCCCCTTTTAAAAGAAATAATGTATTCTCAATAACCAAAAAGTGAAGCATAAAAACAAGAATTTTATTATCAAGCATAGCAATATAAGAAGAAACACCAAGCAATAGTTGAATCAACATAACAATTCCATATAAAGCAACACCAAAAATCAAAAATTGCTTATGGAAATTAGCCCTATCCATTCTATCTCGATAAACCCCTTCAACCAAAGCATCAATATCCGTCAACATATTATCAAATGTCTCTTCCGTATCTTTAGCTCCTTCTTTAGTAACTTGTAAAAATAATTGATGCATATTTTTTACCATAAAGAATGGATACTTAGTATTCATATAAGCAATAGAATCATTAATATCTCCTTTTTCATAAGATAAGGCAATCATCGTTTTTACATCAGACAACACCGGATCCTCTAAAATACCAGATTCAACAACACCCTCCAACGATTTAATAAAAGCCTGTGTAGTTGCAAATTCCATAATAGTATTTGTCACATAAACCTGAATTTGCTCAAAAATAAACTCACTATACTGTCTTTTTGAACGCAAATAAGTAATGTAAGGAATAAATGCAACCGCAATAACAGCATAAATCAAAGAAACAATTAAATTATAAAAATACAAGTAACCAACAGCAGCAGCTATCCCTGCAAAAAGAATAATCTGCATAAAGTATTGTCTAGGAGTATAATCAAGACCTAAAGCTTTAATCTTTTTACGCATCTCTTTGTAAGAATAAGGCGCATATTTATTGTATAAACGATTAGCCTGTTCATTAACAAATTTATAAACTCCACTACCGGTACTAGCACGATATGTAACAATAAAAACAAGAATAACACCTATAATAACAATTTCCAAGAAAAACCACCTCAATTCCCACTACTATTACTAGGATAATTATACACCATTTGATTAGAATTAACAATACCCTTATTTGCTTGAGTAAAATTATTTTGAGAATTCATGGAAGAATTTGGCACCGTAGTTACCGATTTCACCATTTGCGGAGAAATAGCGTCATTCCTATTCCCCATCAACGAACGCAAAGACGGATCAACAGGTTGGGAATAGTTCTGACTTTGATAATTTAAATTAGAATTTACAGAAGGTTGAGAATAGTTCTGACTTTGATAATTTAAATTAGAATTTACAGAAGACGGATTAGCATATTGAACAGGATTAGCAGAAACATTATAATTATTTTCTCTCTGAACAGAACTAGCAGTTAAAGGAGAAATTGGCGTTTTGGGAACAACAGTCTGTTGATAATTCTGTTGACTTAAAGAAGAAACAGGATTATTTTCCTGAACAGGAACTTTAAATTCTTCTTTCACCAAAATATCTGGAGCCATAATGACACCTTGGCTTTCTAAATAATCAATTAAATATTTGGAAGGATTATGAATCTCCATCTTCCCATCAGGAGTTCTCTTATAAATAATTCGATATTCCGGTTTATTATCATCTGTAACATAAAATTCAACGACTTCAGCAACCTCTCGCTTAAACCTTTGCAGTTCCTTACTATAATATCCTTTAATATGAACCCCTAATTGAACATAACGATGGATACTTCTCAAAAATTGATCCATATCAATACTAGATTCCAATAAACTATACAACCGATTAGGAATCGATTCAGCTTTATCCGCATGAATTGTAGACAAAATATTATGCCCAGAAGAAATAGAATCTCGGACAGCCATAACAGCCTCAGCACTACGTACCTCAGAAAGTAATATCCATCTAGGATTTTGTCTCATACAAGTAACTAAAACATCAGCATAACTCGCAATATTATTTGTCTTCATCGCAACAATATCACGCTCAGGAAAGATTCTATCCAAGTGAAGTTCCAAAGTATCTTCAATAGTAATAATTTTTTCATCATACTTTGTATGAGCAGCCATATATTTAACAAACTCAGTTTTACCACTACCCGTCTCTCCACTAACAATAATATTACAATGCCCTTCAACACATTTTAAAATAAAATCGTGAATATCTAGTCGAATATAATCTTCTTTAATAATCTTATCTTTCTCCAACCGAATTTTAGCGGGAGTTTTACGAATAAGTACAGCAATCCCATTCCTAGCAATAGAATCATGCACAAAATTCATACGAAGTTCAGCACTCTCAGCATCCAAGAATGGATTAGCCATATTAAACGACTTGCCCATCGAATTTGCACACTGAAAAGCCATTTTTTCCATAAAAGCATTATTCACCGCCGGATTCTCAACACGATAAACCCCTTTAGACAAACTCTTAAGCCAAACTTGCCCTCCATTACTATAGGAAATATCTGTAATATCATCATTATTCAAATATTCTTGAATAGGACCAAAATCAACTTGTGTAAATTCATTCTTCATCTCATCACCCGATTAATTATTTTTATCATCTGTTTGAACTTTATCATTCGTAGAAGTCGTAATTTCATCTACCGATACCATTTTTGTCTTATCATTAATAAAGTTTTGAATATCTTGACTACTTACATAAACAACATCTTCTTTTTTAATCTCCTGCGTATTAGGAACCAAAATTAATTCTACTTCATAGCTATCCGATAAATAAATTGCTTTTCTAAACAATAAATGCATATCTTCAGGCAAAGCAAACATCATATATGCTGGTGTTCTAGCATCCGCCCCATCTTCAAATACATGCTTCCCTTCAGAATCTTTAACATCTAAAATCTTAACATTACTAATAAATTTTCCAAACATGATTGTCCCATCATCACTTTTAGCCTTAAAATAAATATTAATAATATCATTAGGTTTCATACTATTGGCATAAGTAGAATCCATATTGACCTTATAACTAACTACCGTTTCATTTTCTTTAGCATTTAAGAAAGCTGAACTAGGTAAATTAGAAGCATCTGTTACCAAATCAGTATAAAATAAACTCCCCTCAATTATTTTAGTATTATACTGTGAATATTTCCCCGTAATATCCTCAGCATTTTTATAATAACTACCAACCAAAAATGAAGCCGGAACATTCATAACGCTAATCATGTCAGCAGTAATTTTAGTACGAGGTGCTATTTCTTGATTCGCATAGGCAACTTTAGTCAACGCCACTCTTTGATTAATTCTAGTTTGATAACCAATATACAATACAACCACACACAATAACACCCCTAAAATTGTAACCGTATTCTTATTACTAAGAAACTTCTTTAACGAATTTTGCATTTTTCATCATTCTCCTTTCCCTATAATTTAATTGCAAGCATTTGGAACCTTCACTTCTAAAATACCACTGATCCGATTAGTAATATCAAAATCCATACTCTCTGTATGGAAACTATCATTAACATCTAAGTTTCCATTATCATCTGTTTTCAATCCATCACCAGACATCAAAGTATAAGTACTTGTTTTACTCTTAGCAATAACACTTACCTTAGGAGGACTTTCCATAATATCATAAAATTCTAAAGTATACCCCTTGCCAATCCCTGTAATATTCGCAAAAAATCTTCTAGTACAATTGGCAACAAACTTTTCTTCCAAAATTTTTATACAGCCTGTATCTCGAAAATAACCCATATCGACTGACTCGTACATCGCAGCCTCAACCGACTCTTTCAAAACATAATATTCCGCTTCATTATTTACCGTAACATTTTGAAACATAGTAATAAAAGACAAACCCATTAGTCCAATCAATACCATACTTAAACTCAAATAAGCATACTTCATCTCTATACCACCTCACCTAAGGACATCTACTATAAACATATCATACCATTATTTCCAAAAAAATAAAAGTAGTTTTAAAATCAAAATACTGAAATAGAAAATTCATAAAAGTCACTTTGCTAATCTAAAATATATCTTTTTCGATAACGAATAATCAAAAACAAAATCAACAATAACAAAACAACTCCACCGCCAGCAAACCAAAAAATATGCTGGCGAACAAAAGATAAAATAGAACTTTGCTCTTCATCATCACTCATCTGATCCAAATAGGGACCAGCCTTCTCTAAAAGCAAATCCATGCTCATATCTCCCTGATACCACTCTCCGCAAAAATCCAAATGATAATCCCGAAGAGACTGACACAAATCGGATTGTGAATAATGATTATATTTAGGTAAAGTAGCAGATACAATTCTAAAATAATTCGTATTACATTGACTCAAAAACACTTTAAAATTAAGAGTCCCTGCTTTAGCATAAAAAGTAATCCCTTGATTATCATCCCCATCAAAACGATTATAATCATCATCCATCAAAAATAATCCTGAAACAAGTCCATTAACACTAACTTGATAAATATCGTCAGAAAGAACAGACGATTGTCGAATCAATTTACTTTGATCAATCTGGCTAGAATCAGAAATATAATTGTACTTAATCTCCACATTCTTCGCTAAAACCCGATATTTTTCAATCTCCTCTTGATTAGAACAGTCTAAAGCCAAAACAGGAGATAAATTCAAAAATAAAGCAATAAACATCAGTAAAAAATATTGATATTTCATCACATCACCCCAATAACTTATCACAAGTAGGACTAAATTTTCCCATCTCACAATGATTTTCATTACTT
>CAKPAK010000045.1 GCA_934132915.1 uncultured Bacilli bacterium | reverse complement strand
GTCCAATAGAAGTAGGGCGAATACGTTCTAATTTTTGTCTTGCTTCGCTAGCTAAGTTGGTGACCTTTTGATAATCAATATCTTTAGGAATTTGTTTAGATTCGTTCTTTAACATTTTTTCCGCTTCGCGTTCTACTTTTTTAATATAACCTTCGTATTTCACTTGAATTTCGACCTCATTCATTACTTCTTTAGAATAGTCTAGTGTTAATAAATGGTTTTCAATTAGAAAGAATAGTGTTATTTCATTTCTTTTTAATAAATCATAAATTGTAATCCCATCCTTAAGGGAAGGGGAGTTTAATTTTTGTAGAACATTATTTACTTCTTCTGTTGGAGTCAATTTTTTTTGTTTTAATGCTTCTTTTAATAATTCAATATTTTTCTTTTTTTCTAGGAAACGATTGTATTTTTCTTCTTTGATTAATCCTACCTTATGACCATAATCTCTTAATCGTAAATCTGCATTATCATGTCTTAAAAGAAGACGATACTCAGCTCGAGAAGTTAGCATTCGGTAAGGTTCCATTGTTCCTTTTGTTACTAAATCATCTATTAAAACACCAATGTAGGCTTCGTTTCTTTTTAAAATTAAAGGATTTTTTCCTTCTATCTTTAATGAGGCATTGATTCCCGCAATTAATCCTTGACAAGCCGCTTCCTCATAGCCACTTGTTCCATTAATTTGACCAGCAGTAAAGAGATTTTTTAATATTTTTGTCTCTAGACTTGCATAGATTTGTGTAGGGTAAATTGCATCATATTCAATTGCATAAGCATATCTTAATATTTTAGCGTGTTCTAATCCCTCTAGAGAATGAACCATTTCTTCTTGAATTTCAGTTGGCATACTGGTTGAAAATCCTTGTAAGTATATGTCATCATAAGAAAGACTTTCTGGTTCTAAGAAAAGTTGATGTCGCTCTTTATCTCTAAATCTAGTGATTTTATCTTCGATTGATGGACAGTATCTAGGACCTACACCTTTAATATCATTTAATCCACCATACATACTAGACTTTGATAAATTATCTAAAATGATTTTATGGGTATTTTGATTGGTATAAACCAAATAGCATGGCTCCTGATTTTCTACATCATAAAGGGGTGAAATATCATGAGAAAATGTATATGGTGTTTTATCTCCATCTTCTCTTTTTGTTTTACTAAAATCAATAGAACTCCTTTCTATTCTAGGTGGAGTACCAGTTTTAAGTCTTAAAATTTCAAAGCCATACTTTTTTAGATTGTCACTTAAGTGTAGGGAAGGATCCTCTCCGTGAGGACCACTTCTAGTTCGTGTTGATCCTCTTAAGATATCTGATTTAAGATATGTCCCTGTCGTTAAAATGACTGCGGATGAAGAAATTTTTTCACCATTTGCTAGGATGACACCCTTTACTGTATTTTCTTCAACAATTAAGTCTTCTACCATTCCTTCACGTAATTCTAAATTTTCTTGTTGGTTTAAAGTTTTCAACATTTCCTGTGGATAAGTAATTTTATCTGCCTGTGCTCTTAAAGAGTGAACTGATGGTCCTTTAGAAGAATTTAACATTTTCATTTGGATTAAAGTTTTATCCGCATTGATTCCCATTTCTCCACCTAAAGCATCAATTTCACGAACAATAATTCCTTTAGCAGATCCACCAATAGATGGGTTACAAGGCATAGTAGCAATATTTTTTATATTTCCTGTTATAAGAAGGGTAGAGTGTCCAATTCTAGCAGAAGCTAAAGCTGCTTCACATCCAGCATGTCCACCCCCAACAACGATTATTTCATATTCTTTCATGTTTTCCTCCTTTTATTTTCCTAAACAAAATCTAGAAAATAATTCATCGATTAATTCTTCTTTATAAGTTTCTCCAATAATTTCTCCCAAAGTCTCCCAAGCATCTTTGATACTAAATTCTACAATATCAATTGGTTCTTTTTGTTGAATAGAAAAAATAGCATTTTCGATGTAAGATAAAGACTTTTTTAATAATGCGATACTTCTCGCATCACTTAGGTAAGTTAAATCTTTAGTTTCTAAATTTCCTAAGTTAAAAATTTCTATTATTCTTTGTTTTAATCCATCTATTCCTTTATTTTCTTTAATACTTAATTCTATATATTTGTTATCTTTTAATTGATTTCTATCTAATTTTTTATCTAAATCTATTTTATTAATTAAGATAATTGATTTTTTATTTTTTAAAGTACTGATTAAGTTTAAATCTTCTTGATTTAGTTCTTCATTATGATTTAGCATTAGAATAATTAAATCACATTTATTTATCATTTCTTTACTTTTTTCCACTCCAATTTTTTCTACAACATTATCCGTTTCTCTGATTCCTGCTGTATCAATAATATTTAAAACGACTCCATTTAAGGTAATTTTTCCTTCCACAATATCTCTAGTTGTTCCTTCAATATCTGTTACAATGGCTTTTTCTTCTTCTAATAAAGCATTTAATAAACTACTTTTTCCTACATTAGGTCTTCCAATAATTCCAACGTTAATTCCTTCATTAATGATTTTACCATCATGAGAATCTTTAATAATTTGTTCTAAATTAGATTGAAAGGAACAAAGCTTAGGAAGTATTTTATCTGTTGTTAATTCCTCGATATCTTCATATTCTGGATAGTCTATGTTTACTTCAATGTGTGAAAGTATTTCTACTAATTTATTTCTTAATTCTTTGATATTATTTGTTACTTTACCGGTCAATTGATTAATGGATAAAGTTCTAGATGACTCAGTTTTAGCGGAAATTAGATTCATAATTCCATCCGCTTCTACTAAATCAATCCTTCCATTCAAAAAGGCTCGTTTGGTAAATTCACCTGGTTCAGCAAGTCTTGCTCCATTTAAAAGAAGCAACTCTAGTACTTTGTTTGTCGTTGCAATTCCACCATGACTATTAATTTCCACAATATTTTCCGTAGTAAATGTTTTGGGAGAAAGCATGACAGATACTAATACCTCATCAATTACTTGTTTTTTATCAACAATATAACCATAATGAATGGTGTGACTTTGCACTTTTGTTAAATCTGGTCCTTTAAAAATTCTATTTACAATATTTATACTATCTTCACCACTTACTCGAACGATTGAAATTGCTCCTACACCTAGTGCGGTTGAAATTGCTGCTATTGTATCCATTGAAAAATCACTTCCTTTGACTGTATTTATTTTAGCACAGAATAAAAAAAAATTAAATAGAATTCTAATCTTGATATAATTCTATTTCACCATTATGATAAGCTTCAATTACTTTGTTAGAAATCACTGAATTAATATACCTTGCTTTTTTAGGATGAATTAAATATCTTACAGTTAATTCAATATGATTATCTACGATTTGCGTATAAATGATGGGATCATATTTGTTATAGTAAATTCTATAATCACTTGAACTATTATTGACCTGATTTTTCATTTTTGGGGGAATATTTTTTATTACTTCATTAGAATTTACTATTTTATAAATTACTCCCTTAGTTTTGGATAAGTTACATTTTAGAGGAACTTTAAAAGTCATTTCATTCCAAATATATTTAAATGCTTTATTATAATTACGAAGAGGATGATTAAAAATAAGTGAATTAGGGAGATGGGTAATTATTCCAGTACTTTGACCCGTGAATGTTTGATTGTTTACTTCTAACACCTCAAAACTTAATGTATTGATATTAATTACGTCTCCTTTATAATTATTGATTTCAATTCTGTCTTCTATTTCAAATGGTTTTTTGATTTTTATATAGATTCCTGAAAAGAAGTTAAAAATTAAGTCTCTTAAAGCAATAGTAAATCCTGCTGAAATTAAACTGATTAATGTGATAAAACTCTCTAAATATTTTCCCCAAAGTAATATAAAAATGAAAAATTTTATTATATTGATTAGTAATTTATATTTTTGAATATAAAGGTATTCTTTCTTGGAATCATTTATTTTTTTTAAAATACTTACTCCTATTTTTTTGATGATAGTTAGGAATAAGAAAAAAATTAATGTTTTTGTAATCAAAATCCAGTAAGTTTCATCTATACTGGTTATGTTGCTTAAATACGTAATTATTTTCATCTATTTTCCTTCTTTCTTTATAATATAGGTTATTCATTATAGCATAATGTATGATTTTATCAAGAAAAATTGGAAAAATATATTTCAGTTGACATAAAAAAAGAAGAAGTTGTCTAATTTTCTTCTTTCAGTTTTATTACTACATACCGGTTTGGTTCTTCACCAATACTTTCTGTATAAACATATTTATTATTAGAAAGAGTATTATGTACTATTCTTCTTTCATAAGAATTCATTGTTTCTAATTTTGCTTCTATTTTTGTTCTAGCTACTTCTCTAGCAATTTTTCTTGCCGTTCTTTCAATATTTGTAATTCTATGCTCTTTATAATTTTCAACATCTACCGTAACTCGATATTTATCGCCGAACTCTTTTAAAGCAATTTGGCGAATAATATTTTGAAGAGAATCTAATGTTTTTCCTTCTTTTCCTATTAGTATTGAGTTATTGTTAGAAAAGATATTAATTTCAATATTTTTCTCTCTTTTTCTAATTTCTAAATTAGCTTCAATATTCATTAAATTTAAAATTTGACTTATGGTTTCTTTTAAAAACGATATGATGTCATTTATTGTTATCACTTCTAATTTAATACTTTTTTTCAATATTCCTTGCTTTTCTTCTAAAATATTGATAATGATGTTATCTTCATCTATTTTTAATTCTGCTAAGGCCTTATTTTTAGCGTCTTCATAACTTTTTGCTTCGTAAAAATACTTTTTCATTATTTTTTCTTCTTTCTTTCAACATACACATTTTGTAAAATTGTAAATAAACTTGATGCTATCCAATAAATTCCAAGTGCTGCTGGCAATGTAAGGGACGCTATAGAAATCATTGCTAGCATAAAATAAATTGTATATTTCATTTGTTCGGCCGCTGGACCGGATTGGTCTTTCATGGTCTTCCTAAAGGAGATAAATGTTGTACCGATGATTAAAACAATTAGTAATATATACCAATAATTATGATTATTTAATATTCCCACCCAAGGGGTAGTACCCATTTGAAATACTAAAAAGTTATTTTCGAATAAAGCTGGTGTTCTATTGATTGCTTCTAAAAAAGCAAATAATAGAGGCAATTGAATAAAACTTAATAAACATCCAGAAAGAGGATTTATTTTATATTTTTGATAAATTAACATCATCTCTTGGGCTTTTTTTGCTTGGTCTTCTTGACTGTCTTTTCCTTGATATTTTTTCTCCAACTTAGCCAATTCTGGTTGTGCTTGCTTAATTAACTCTGACTGAATTGCTGTTTTCTTCGTAATTGGCATTAGGACTAATCTAATTAATAAGCAAGTAATAATAATTGATAAACCATAACTATTAAGAATTCCCCCAATTTGTAGAATTAACCAAGCCAATGGTTTCACAAAAATACTTGTCCATAATCCTTCATAATTGTTTAAAGGAGTAAATTTATCACAACTTGGTAATTTTTTGATATTTACTTTATTATCCTCATAAATTTTAATTACATTTTTATTTGTTGGCTTACAAATGATATTCTCTGTAATTGATTGACCGGTTTCTTCATTTGTGATTACTTTATTATCCTTTCCTTTTAACTGTTTAGTACACCCAGATAGTAGGAATATGCACATTAAACAAATAACTATTTTTTTTAGTTTATTTTTTTCTTTCATTTTTTTCTCCTATCTTTTTTAGAAGATTAATTAAATTAAATTCCATTTCTTGATAATTTAATTCTACTAACTTCTTTCTAATTATTATAACATAATCAAAATTTTTCTGCACTATTTTTTCATTGGTATCAATGATATTCTTAACTCTTCTTTTTATTTTATTTCGGACATTTGCTTTACCAGTTTTTTTAGGTACAGAAATTCCAAATTTTGTAGTTTCATGATTTTTTCTATAGTAAATAACATAATAAGTATTTTTCACATATGGACATTTATTAATGATTTCCGTAAATGTTTGTTCTTTTTGAAGAATATCTCTTTTTTTCATTTTTTGCATCTTCCTTCCTTTATATATATGAAAGAAAATTTAGCACTTGCAAAAAAAAAGCCACAAATAATTCGTGACTATTATGCACATAGTTTTTTTCTTCCCTTTGCTCTTCTACTTTTTAAAATACTTCCGTCCTTACGAGCTCTAAACCCAATTTTTTTGGATTTTTTATTATTATTAGGTTGAAAAGTTGGCCCTTGAGTTTTTGCCATAAATACACCTCCTAATCAAAATGCTCTTTTATTATATATGTTAAAAATCATTCTGTCAACATATATGTTTACAAAAAAAATGGTTTTTTGCCTGCTTTTTTCATTTTTTTCATCAAATAGAGGTTTTTATGATAAAATAAAGATAAGTAAATAGTAGGAGGAAAAGTTATGTTTAAGGAAATTACTGCCATTAGTAAAAATTATGCTTTAGTTAAAATTGAAGGAACGTCAAATGAAGATCTACTAAACATGAATTTAGTTTTCGAAGACAATGGAAAAAGAATTTTAGGGGAAGTTGATGAAGTTGATGATGGAAAAGTTAAAGTTAGTTTTTTAGGAGAATTTATCGAAAATAAGTTTCAAAGTGGTATTATTCGAAAACCTAGTTTATCTGCTAATGTGCGACTTATTAATAAGGAGGAACTTGGAGAATTAGTTGGAGATAATGATAATAAAAGTATGATACTTGGCCTTTCTCCGCTTTATAATGATTATCCTGTTAAGATTGATATTGATGATATGTGGAGTAACCATAATGCATTTTTTGGAAATACTGGTAGTGGTAAAACCTATGGTGTTTCAAGATTTGTTCAAAATTTATTTAATATGCCTGATAAGATTCCATTTAATAGTAACATTTTTATTTTCAATAATACGGATGAATATGATAATGCATTTCGAAATATTGGGAGTTATAATATAAACTACAACTACAAAATGTATTCTATAAATGGAGAAGGGGGAAATAGTATCAAATTACCATTGTGGTTATTAACAGTAGATGATTATGCTAATATTTTAGATGTTACTGCTTATTCACAGTTAGCTGTTATCGAAAAAATGTTAAGTTTAGTATCTGTATTTGCTAGAAATGATGAAGAATCCCACAGATATAAAAATCATTTAATTGCTAGTGCCATTGTATCAGTTCTTTATACTAACCAAACTGCTGGAAGAATTCGCGACCAGATATTTTCTATCTTGGAAAATTGTCACACTGATGAATTAAATTTAAACGTTGATGTTCCTGGTATCGGATATACTAGACAATTTCGAAAATGCTTTGAAATTGATAGTAAGGGGGAATTTGCTGAGAGAATACTTATTGCAGAATATATTCAACAATTTGTAGATAACTCCACAACATGGAATGAAGATTTTGTTCCCACTTATTTTACCTTGGATGACTTGGAAGTCGCTCTAAATTTTGCTTTAATTTCAGAAGGATTATTATTAAACGAAAAAACTTCTTCTGAGGCAATGGCTTTGAAAGTAAAATTACATACTATTAACAATAGTAGTTACAAAAAATTATTTGATTATGGAAAGTTTTGCACAGTATCAGATTTTATCACTGATATTGTGATGGCAGGTCAAAATAAAAGAGCACAAATTATCAATTTCGTTTTAGAAGACATTGATGATAGGTTTGCAAAAGCACTTGTTAAAGTTTACTGTCGTATTATTTTTAAATTTAGTAAGGGACTTAAAGATAGAGGGGCTATGCCTATACATTTAATGTTAGAGGAAGCTCATCGATATGTACAAAAAGATTATGACTTAGAAATTTTAGGTTACAATATTTTCGAAAGAATCGCTAAAGAGGGAAGAAAATTTGGTGTTATTTTAGATTTAATTACACAAAGACCTACAGAATTAAGTGAAACCGTTATTTCTCAGTGTACAAATTTCTTAATTTTTAAAATTACCCACCCAAGTGATTTAGAATATATTAGAAAAATGGTACCTAATATTAGTGCAGACGTTATTGAAAAACAAAAATCTTTACAAGCTGGAACTTGCGTTGCCTTTGGGAAAATGATGAAAATTCCGATGATTGTTAAAATGCAACTTCCTAATCCTGAGCCTCATAGTTCTAATGCCTCAATCTACGATAAGTGGATGGTAGAACTGAAAAAATAAAACTATATTGATTATATTAGTGTTTTTTATAAAGACGCCATTTAATCAAATCAAAAAAAATTATTAACTAATATTTAAAAGCATAATTTAATACTTTTTTAAGTATCTCAAAAAAGTAAAAATCTTAGACATTTTGATTTTATTAACTAAAATAATTGGTTATTCGAAATTTGATGATCAAATAGTCCACAAGCACTGTGGATTATTTCTTATTCTATTCCCTTTACTTTATTACAATTGTTCAGTTTTCCACAAATATTCACTTTTTCTCTACTTTTCCACAATCACCTGTTTATAAGTACCTGTGGAAAAGTGTGGAAAACATTACTCATTCCTTTAAAAATATAAAGAAAAAAGCTGTGGAAAAGTAACAAAAATCAATTTTTTGTTACTTTATAATGAATTTTTATAAAAAAAAATACTTTTATGGTAATATTGTAATGAGCGTGGGAGGGATTATCATGGATAACGATGATTTATGGGAAAAGTTTCTTGATATAATAAAAAAAAGTATTTCATCTTTATCTTATGAAACTTGGTTTCGAGGTACTAAATTAGTATCAATGAATGACAATACTGCTATCATTATTGTTCCAATGCCAGTTCATAAAAAACATTTGATGGATAATTTTATAGATATTATAGAAGAAAAATTTAAGGTATTGACTGGAAAAAACTACGATTTTGACTTTATTTTAGAAAACGAGTGGGAAGAAAAAAAAGAAGAAGAACTCATTAATCAAAAAGATAAAAAAGAAAAATTTCCCTCTCTCACAGACAAAAATTTATCTCAAAATCAATTATTTGAAGAAACTAACTTAAATAAAGAGTATAATTTTAATAATTTTATCGTTGGAAATTCTAATCGTTTTGCTTTTACTGCTTCTATGGCAGTAGCAGAAAAGCCCGGAAAAGCTTACAATCCTTTGTTTTTATATGGAAAAAGTGGCCTTGGAAAAACGCACCTTATGCATTCTATCGGAAACTATATAATCGAAAATTCAAATTTAAAAGTTTTGTATATTTCTAGTGATAAATTCGTAAATGATTTTATTAATGCCGTACGTAGCAATGGTAAAGAAAATTTTACAGAAATTGAGAAATTCAAATCAAAATATCGTAACATAGATGTATTGATGATTGATGATATACAATTTCTTGGGAATGCTACGAAAGGGCAAGAAGAATTTTTTCATACTTTTAATGAACTGTACAATGAGAATAAACAGATTATTATTGCCTCTGATCGCTCTGTTGATGATTTAAAAATGCTTGAAAATAGATTGCTCACGCGTTTTAATTGGGGGCTAACTGCCAATATTACTCCTCCAGACTTCGATCTTAGAATAAGTATTTTAGAAAGAAAAATTGCTCATCAAGAATCTGCTAAAGATATCCCCAAAGAAGTTATTGAATATATTGCAAATAACTTTGCCTCTGATGTTCGACAACTAGAGGGAGCAATTACAAGAGTATTTGCTTATGCTCTAATGATGAATAAAGGAGTTGTTGATCTTGATACGGCCGTTGATGCTCTAAAAGATCAATTAACGGATAGAAGTGTTTACAAGAACGATGTTCATCGGATTCAAACGGTAGTATGCGACTATTTTAAAATTACTTTAGATGATATTAAAGGAAAAAAAAGAAGTCAAAACATTAATTATCCTAGGCAAGTTGCAATTTACTTATGTAGAACTTTAGCAAATGAGTCATTTCCCAAAATAGGAACTTATTTTGGGGGAAGAGATCATTCTACTATCATGAGTTCATATCGAAAAATAGAGAGTGATTTGCAAACTAACGAACAACTAAAAATTGTAATTAAAGAACTAAAACAACAGTTATCACCCTAAAACTGTGGATAGTTGTGGATAAAATTTAAAAAATCCACAATGCTTGTGGAAAAAAAAAGCTTAAAAATAAGGGCTTTACTAAGTTATCCACAGTTTCCACATTATAATAAATACTATAATATATTAGAAAGAAGGAAATATAATGAAATTCATAATTAAACAAGAAATTTTGTTAGAGAGTTTATATCATGCTTCAAGAGCTATTTCTCCTAGAAATTTAATTCCTATTCTAACTGGAATTAAATTTGATCTTACAGAAGAAGGATTATATCTATCAGCCAGTGATACTGATATTTCTATTCAATGTTTTATTCCGAAAAGTGATATTGTTGAAATATTTGAGTGTGGTAGTGTCGTAATTGGCGGGAAGTATATCGTCGAAATTATAAAAAAACTTCCTAACACTGATATTACTATTGAAGTAATGGATGAAAATAAGATGATTGTAAGTACTGCTAATACAGAATTTAATTTAAATGGAATCAATTCTAGTGAATTCCCAAATTTAGATTTAGAACAAACTAGTGAACCAATTATTTTAAAAACTAATGTTTTAAAAAAGATTATTGCGCAAACTTTTTTTGCAACTTCAAAAAATGAATCTAGACCATTGTTGACAGGTATTAATTTTAGAATTGAGAATAATATTATGGAAGTAATTGCAACAGATTCATATAGATTGGCAAAAAAAACGATATATTTAGATAAAGAATTGGGGTACAAAATCAATATTGTGATTCCTGGAAAAAATTTATTAGAACTTGATAGAATAATCGGAGACGATAAAGAAAGTTTAGAGATGCACATTTTTGAAAACAAAGTATTGTTTAAATATAAAAATATTTTATTCTTATCTCGATTATTAAGCGGAACATATCCTGCAACTTCTTCTATAATACCTGTTGATTTTGAGGTTCAAGTATGTTGTGATAGTAACGGTTTATTTGAAATGATTGACAGAGCATCTTTGCTTACTTCTGATAGAGATAAAAATATTATTCGATTAGAATTAATAAAAAACAATTTAGTTATATCTTCAAATTCTCCTGAAATTGGTAAAGTAGAAGAAAAAATGTTGGTAGATAGTAATGACGAAATCTCTATCGCTTTTAGTTCTAAATATATGTTAGATAGTATTAAGAGTTTTGAAACTTCTAGCGTTCAACTATGTATGAATAACGATAATAGTCCAATTATTATCAAATCAAATGAAGATGATTCGTTGATACAATTAGTGTTACCTATAAAAACTTATTAGTTGTGAAAAATTGAATATGGGGTAAAAAGGATTTTATTTTTGGATAAAATTAAATAAAAGTTATAAGGAAATAGGATTTTTGTTCTTTATAACTTTTTTATATGCAATATTTTTTCGAAATAATGAATTATGCAAAGTAGGTTAACTAATTATTTTGTATTGTTTTTGTGATTTTTCGACAATTTTCGACAAAATTCGACAAAGTTTTGTGCTTTAATAGTTTTTAATTTCTAATTTAGAAATTGAAAGGGGGGATATTTTATGATATTAGATAGCTATGAAGTTAATTTGGAAACTTTGATGATAGCTCCCTATGGTGCTGCTACTTCAAAGGTTTATGAGTATGATGGAGAGTTTATAGTGAAAATGCCTCCGTTAACAATTATTAAAAATAGTTGTATGTTTTTTGGAGCAACTTTTGAAGGTAGAAGGGATGCAACAAAAACAATTATAGGCATTAATAAAAAAGTTCCAATTGTTATTGAGGATAGTAGAAATATTATATTTTTTCCAATTTCTAGTTGTATCAACAGAAGTAGTACATGGGTTTCTTATCAAAATTTACTTAATTACTTTAAGGTTGATTCTAATAAGTCTAAATTATTTTTTAAAAATAATCGAAACTTATGTGTTGATATAAAATATAATATGATTGACAATCAATTTTTACGCTGTTTGAAGTTAGAAACTTTATTAAGTAAAAGAAAAGATTTTTCAAAATGTGTGAATGTGGACATTAATGTTGATAATTTAACATGACTTTTTAATTTTGAAAGAAAGTTGTTATGAGAATAAGTAACTTATGCAGCTTTTTTTTAATAGTTTGTAGTATGTTTTAATAGTTTTAAATAATCAAAATATTGTTGCAGTTCAGTTAAAGAATGAATTTTTCAATCCAATTTTCATAAATAAAAGGTATAATTTGTGCTTTTTAAATATATCAATTAATTGAAAATATAAATTTTTAAGTTTATTTTAATTTTTTTTGGTATTTTTATACTATTTGTTGCAAAAATAGCTTTTATCTTTTATTTTATCTGATCGAACTGTAACAAAATATTAAAAAAAATTTGTTAAATCCCTTATAAAATATTGGTTTTTATGTTATAATCTCATCTTTGACACTTTTTAAAGGATAAAAACTCCCTAACCCTTATTTTGAAAGGCTTTAGAGAGCTTTTT
>CAKPAK010000044.1 GCA_934132915.1 uncultured Bacilli bacterium | reverse complement strand
TCTGTTTTAGAAAAGAATTTTTCTTTATCTGTATCAGAAACAAAAGAATATTATTTTGCTTTATGGATAAGTGAGAATGGACTTGATCAAAGAGAAACGGATAAAGGAATTTATGGAGGACTTGTTG
Organism: uncultured Bacilli bacterium; assembly: GCA_934132915.1. Next base: position 12,505 of record CAKPAK010000044.1, on the reverse strand, counting down.
AAGTAAACTCTAGCAATGGATCAGGAACCACCGCAACCTTTGGAGATTTTGATACCGATTATTGTACCAATAATGGGATCACTCAATTAGGGGATTGTATTTTAATTACGGATAAATATGCTTCTGATGTTGATACAGCCAAAGCGGATATTGAAACTAAGGTGGCTAATTTTAATGAAACCGCTCCAAATATTACTTATACCAAAACAAGTTCTTTAAATCTCCAAGGAAGTAATTTAATTAGTACAACCGACAAAATTTATTTTGGAACGAATTATACGTTTGATACATCATCTGGTCAATATAATTTGCAAAATGCAAAAAAAAATAATATGACTGATAAATTATCAACGGATACCACGAAATATTATACTTGTGGTACAATTAATACTAGTTGTGCTACCATGTACGTAATTTATACGGCAACATCAACGATCAGTGGCACAACAACAACTTATAAAGCAACAAAAGTAGACCAATATAGTTCTACAAAAAATATTGTTAATTTATCTAACAGCGGTCTTTACATGGCCGAAGATGATTATGGAAAAAGTTATTATTACCGAGGAGTTGTCAATAATAACTATGTATCTTTTGCCGGATTTATCTGGCGAATTATCCGGATCAATGGTGATGGCAGTATTAGGATGATTTACTCAGGCACCTCCACTTCTGATACAGGAGCAAAAACAACCATAGGCACCTCAGTCTTTAATACCGATCCTTATGATATGGCTTATTTAGGATATAAGTATGGATTAGACAAAACCTACCAAGAAACCACCGCGACCAATTTAAACTATAATAATATTAATGCCAATACAACTTATTATTTTGCCGATAGTTATGTCAAAAATGATACCACCAAAAAGTTATCCCTATCAGGAAACTTAACCAGTGGAACACTAGAGAACGTTTGGGGAAGTAATAATAGTACATATAAATATACTTGTTTTAGTACTTCATCAACCGGAACTTGCACCACTTTAGTCGAAATTGCTTCTTATGTAAATGTCAGCCAAGTAAAAGTGAAAGCCTATCACTCTTATCTTTCTAAAAGTTATGAATCAACTTATACAGATGAACATGATAGTACAATCAAAACAAAAATAGATACATGGTACAAAACCAATATCCAAGATAAAAACTATTCAACATACTTAACCGATAATTTATTTTGCAATGACCGAAGCATTACTTCGGGAGATGGTTTTAGTCTAAATCAAACAACACTTTATGGTGCGTACACAAGAAATTATACGAATAAGACCCCAAGTTTAAAGTGTTCAAGAAAGCTGGATCAATTTACGGTGGAAAGTGGAACAACCTTAGGAAATGGAGAACTAACTTATCCAGTCGGTTTATTAACCGCCGATGAAGTCGCTTTCGCCGGAGGAAAAGCAGGGTACGACAATAGAGAATATTATCTTGCTACTGGCCAGTATTACTGGCTTTGCTCGCCGTCCAGCATCAATTCCTGGCGTGCCGATGCGTACGGTTCGCTCGTCACCTCTACGGGGTACTTCTATCCTTGGGGATGGGTGTCGAATTCGTTCAGTGTCCGCCCAGTTATCAATCTAAAAGCCAATACTTTGATTTCAGAGGGGAATGGAACAGCCTCTAACCCTTACATCGTAAAATAAAATTTTAGATAAAAAAATCGATGAAAGACAATTTCATCAATTTTTTTATCACTCAACCGTTACGGATTTAGCTAAATTTCTAGGTTTATCAATATCTAATCCCCTTTTCTTAGCCGTATAATAAGCAAGCAATTGCAAAGGAACAATACTTAAAATCGGATTGGTATAAAGATTTCCCTCAGGAAGAATAATCACCTCATCATAGCATGTATCCCCAATTTCTGACAATATATCACGGGAAATAACCAAAACAACATAAGCCCCTCTTGCTTTTACTTCTCGAACATTACTTATCGTTTTTAAAGCAAATTCCTTTTTCGTAATAATCGCAATAACTGGTGTTTTTTCTTCAATTAAAGAAATAGGCCCATGTTTTAATTCTCCCGCTGGAAAAGCCTCACTATGTAAATAAGTTATCTCTTTTAATTTTAAAGATCCCTCTAGCGCTGTAACATAGTCAATATTTCTACCAAGAAAGAAAATATCTTTCTTTAAATAAAGATTTTGCACAATTGAAGAGTAATCTTTCCTTGTAAGATTCTCTATTTTTTTACTAAGTTCTAAATCAGTATTTTTCTTTTCTCCCAGAAATTCCTGTGCCAGTAACCCAAGTACAAAAACTTGAGAAGTATATGCTTTGGTTGAAGCAACCGATACTTCTAATCCCGCTTTTGTATAAACAACCATATCACAAATTCTAGCAATAGAACTATTAAAGACATTAATAATTCCTAATGTTTTCGCTTGATATTTTTTTGCCATCTTTATACAAGCTAAAGTATCAGCAGTCTCTCCAGACTGAGAAATTGCAATCACTAACGAATCTTGATCTAAAAATAATTTTTGATAGCGATATTCAGAAGCAATATAAACATGAACTTCTAAATGACTATTTGCTTCAATCAAATATTTCCCAATTAATCCCGCATGATAAGCCGTTCCACAAGCAACAATATCAATTCTTTTTGCCCAAGTAATATCAGGAAGATTCTCTTTCTCTTCAAAATAAAGTTTATTCCACTTTTGAATAAGAGAACTTTGTTCTTGAATTTCTTTTAACATATAGTGATCAAAATGAAGTAAAGAATTCTCTTCTATTTCTTGATCAATTTCTTTTACCACAGCAGGAATTTCTTTTCCCTCTTGATAAAGAGTAACTTGATTTGCCCCAACAACCCCAATCCAATTATCTTCTAAAATAATATATTTTCTTGTTTCTTCTAAATAAGCGGAAAAATCAGAAGCAATAAAATTTTCTTCCTCACCAAGTCCAATCACTAAAGGACTATCTTTTTTTAAAACAAATAATTGATTTTCTATTCCTTGAACCATAATGACTAAAGCAAAACTTCCTTTAAATATTTTTCTTGCTTCTTCAAGAACGGTCACAAAAGAAGTATTTTTCTCTTCTTGCCATAAGTAATCTAAATATCCTGCAATAACTTCCGTATCGGTATCACTTTGAAAAAAGTATCCTTTCTTCTTAAGGAATTCCTTTAATTCTTGTTCATTTTCCAAAATTCCATTATGAACTAAAGTAATTTGCTTTACCTGATGGGGATGACAATTCTTGATCGTAACGCCTCCATGCGTTGCCCATCTCGTATGTCCAATTCCAACCGAACTAGAAGGGGAGAAATCGATTTTTTCTTCTAAGTTCCCAATTCTTCCCACACTCTTTTTTAAAATTGTTTTGTGGTTTTCTAAATAAGCAATACCTGCGGAGTCATAACCTCGATATTCTAATTTTTTTAAGCCATGAATTAATATTTCTTTGGCATTTCTTTTTCCAATGTATCCAACAATACCACACATAAATTTTTCAAAACCTTTCTTTTTTTCGTATTTCTTTGTTACAATCTTGATTTTGTTTTTTAAAATACTTTTTTGTAGCATCCGCCGAATTTTCGATAAACTACATCCTCGTCACCTTATCTAAAGGTCTGGCGCTAAACGGTTCTTCCATCCTTTCTGATGAATCCGTCTATCTTCATTATACAAAATGAACTGATCTTTTGACAAGAAATAGACAACGACTTTACAAAAAAAGAAACCTTGATGTGAGAAAGATGACATTTTAAAAAAAATTTGATACAATTAAAACAACAAAAAAGGTTCATCTTCAAGAAATACAGAACTTAAATTTCTAGAAGAAAAAGAAAAGAGGAAAAAGAAAATGATCTATTTAGACTATGCAGCAACTACCCCTGTGGATAAAAGGGTACTAAATACTTTTAATAAAGTGTGTCTTGAATATCCAGGAAATAGTAATTCCCTTCATAAGCTAGGCATGGAAGCCAAAGAATTAGAGGATTATGCCACTAAGAAAATCAAAGAACAACTTAATTTAACTGGGCATGATTTAATTTATACCAGTGGCGCTAGTGAAGCAAATAACCATGTAATAAAAGGGGTTTGTTCCAAATATTCAACGAGGGGAAAACATATCATCACAACTCTTTTAGAACATTCATCGGTTTTATCCACGATCAATTATTTAACCAATCAAGGCTTTACGGTAGACTATGTAAAAATTGATGACGAGGGAAGAGTAGACTTAGAAAACTTAAAAAATTTATTAAGAAATGATACCCTTTTAGTGAGCATTTGCGCGGTTGATAGTGAATTAGGAATCGTCCAACCAATCGCAGAAATAAAAAAGATTTTAGCGGATTACCCCAAATGTTTTTTTCATGTAGATTGTACCCAAGCCTTAGGAAAAATCCCCCTAGATTTTGATCAAATGGATTTTGCTACTGCTTCTGCACACAAGATTTATGGCTTGAAAGGAATTGGCTTACTCATCAAAAAGAAAAATATCATGTTCGATAATCTCATCCATGGGGGAAAATCCTCAACCGTTTATCGAAGCGGTACGCCTGCATTACCCCTAATTGTCTCAACCATGAAAGCCCTAGATCTCATCCTGCCCAACATCGAAGAAAACTACCAGAAAGTAGCCAAGTTAAATCAAATCTTAATCCAGGATTTAAAACAATATCAAGAGGTAAAAATCAACAGCACCATCTATTCTCTTCCATCGACCATTAACATAAGCCTCATGAACATTAAACCAGAAACTTTCGTTCATGCAATGGACAGCAAAGACATTTACATTTCGACCAAAAGTGCTTGTTCTAGTGCCAACACCATGTCCGATGCCGTTTATGCCGTTACGAAAGATCGAACAAGAGCCATGCACAGTATTAGAATCAGTCTTTCTCCTCAGACAACCGAAGAAGAAATTTATGCCTTCTTAAAGGCTTTCCAAGAATCGTATCAAAATTTAAATCAAAAGAGGTAAAAAAATGAAAAAGTATTATTGGCTAATTTTTCTCTTTTTTTGTTTCCTACCAATAACACATGCCGAAGAAAACACCGTAAATATTTATTTCTTTCATTCAAGTACTTGCTCGCATTGTAAAAAAGAAGGAGAATTTTTAAAATCCCTCGAAAAAAATTATTCTTACATAAAAGTCTATCGCTACGAGGTTCATCAAGAAGAAAATCAAGAAGCCATTCAAGCCTTAGAAAAAATCTATTCTTTTACTTTGGAAAGCGTCCCCATTACCATTATCGGAAATAGCATGGTTTCTGGCTTTCAAGAAGAAAAAACCACCAAAGAGATGAAACAACTAATTTCTTATTATCGTACATATGGCTATCAAGATAAGTTAGGCTCATCCCTTCACATCAAAACCCTTCCTACCCGAGAAGAAAACGCGTCTGATCCTAGTTTAGAAAAATACTTCCATCAAATTGATGATAAAGTTTTAGGTCTTATCTCGGTTAAGGATTTAGATAACTATACCGCCTCTTCACTCTTAGGTTTATTCAGTACTTTCAATCCATTTTTTCTTCTTTCTTACCTTTCTCTCTTTTTCCTCATTCCAAAATATCCAACAAGATCAAAAAAGATGTTAGGCGTGCTCCTTTACTTTCTTTTTCTTTTCCTTGGCAATCTTTTCCTTCTAAAAAGCCAACTCCTTCCTTATCTCATCATCACCCTCATTACCTCTTGTTTTCTTTTTCTTCTTTCCCATCACCACCATCAAAAGAACCCCTTTCTTACTCCCGTCATTCTTTCTCTCTCTTTTTTAGCAACCATCCTGAATCAAGGAAACCAAAACCTTCAATTTTTCCAAAATCTATACAAGATTTATCAACCCCTAGGCTGGGAAAAATTACTATATGATGGCTGTTACTTTGTCCCAATTCTCTTAATGTATAGCTTTTGTTTTTGTCTTTATTTCATTTTAGAAAAAGAAAAACCAAAGTATCCAGCCAAGCATCAGGCTTAAAAAATATCGATAAATCCTTTCTTTTTTTTTCGATTTATAGTAAAATATTTTAAATGAGAAAAAATGAGGAAGTGAAAACATGAAATTAGTTGGAAATCATTGGGATCAAGTTTTGGATGGAGAATATCATCAAGAATATTTTAAAAAAATTGTTGCTTTCATCAATAAAGCCTATCAAGAAAGAGAGATTTATCCTCCTAAATCAAGAATTTTAAGAGCACTCTCTTTAACAGATTATAATGAAGTAAGAGTAGTCATCCTAGGCCAAGATCCTTATCATGGAGTAGGGGAGGCCAACGGCCTTGCTTTCGCCGTAAATGACGGAATAAAATTACCCCCTTCTCTCAAAAATATTTATAAAGAACTAAATAGCGATTTAGGCATTCCACCAGCTCCTGTCGGCAATCTAGAATGTTGGGCCAAAGAAGGGGTACTTCTTTTAAATGCGGTCTTAACCGTCGAAAAAGATAAGCCCGCATCTCACAAATCATTAGGTTGGGAAAACTTCACCGATGCCATTATCAAAAGCCTAAACCAAAAAGAAACTCCTGTTGTCTTTATCTTATGGGGAAACTTTGCCCGAAGTAAAAAGAGTCTAATTACGAACAAAAACCATTATATCATTGAGTCTACTCATCCATCTCCGTTTTCCGCAAATTATGGTTTCTTTGGCAGTAAACCCTTCTCTAAAACAAATCAGTTTTTTAAAGAAAAAAATTTAAAAGAAATAGATTGGCACGTTCACTAAATAAAGTCTATAAAAAAAAGACAAACCCGCCAATCTTTTTTTCTTTGAAGATACATTCATTGACAAAAAAGCCTCATTCAAGTTAAAATAAAATTAGTCAAAAGAAAGTAGGGATCCAAATGGAAGAATTAAAAGAAAATACCATTTTAGTAGTAACGGATGGAGAAAAAACAAAATACTTAAAATCTTTTCAAGAAAAGACATTATTTTCTCCCAAAATCTTTACCATCAGTGAATTTCTACAGAAGTATTATTTCTCTTATGATGAAAAAGCCATTTATTATTTAACCAAACAATATCATTTCAAATATGAAGTGAGTACCATGTATCTTTCCCTTTTGTATGATATAAAAGATAATGAGGAATTTCAAGAAGAAAAGATCAAAAAAATCCAAGCTTTAAAACAAGAATTAAAAGAAAAGAATCTTCTTACTTTCCATCCTTTTTTTCATGCGTATTTAAAAGGAAAAGAGATTGTTTTTGATCAAGTCTCTTTCGATAAAAGAGCAACGAAACTATACCAAGACTTACAAAAAAACTTCTCGGTAAGAATTTCTCCTCAAAAAAAACAACACTATCTTCCTGATCAAGTTTATTCTTTTTCTGATATTTCTAAAGAAGTCGTCTATGTTGCGTCCACTATTTTAGAAAAACTGAAAGAAGGCATTTCTCCTAAGAAAATTAAATTATGTGGCATTGAAGGAGAGTATGTTCCCCAAGTAAAGAGAATCTTCTCTTGGTTTGCCCTTCCGCTTAATCTTTCCGATAATAATTTATATGGAACCAAAATTGCGCAAGATTTCTTGAGAAATTTCACCCAAAATCTCAGGGAAAACATGACGATTTTAAAACAACAGTATCCAAGTCTAACCCCTGAAGAAAGCGAAATCATCGATAAAATCACGGAAATCGTCAATCATTACGCTTGGGTAGAAGACGATCTCTTGATCAAAGACTTCCTTATTCACGACTTTAAAAATACCAAACTAAAGGGAAAAGTAAACCCAAATGGCATCGAAGTTATCTCCCACTTAAAAAATATTCCTGATGATGAGTATGTCTTTTTACTTGGCTTTAATCAAGGCATTATCCCTAAAATGAAAAAAGATGAAGAATACTTTAATGATACCCTAAAAGAAAAATTAGGTCTCTTAACAACCAAAGAGGAAAATAAACAAGAAAAAGAAAGATGGATTCAAGAAATTCAAAATGTAAAAAATTTAATCATCACCGAAAAAAAACAAAGCCCCAAAGGCGAATTCTATCTCTCTAGTTTAAACGATATTCTAAATATGAAAGTATTACCAGGAAAAATTACTTATCAGTATTCTAAACTATACAATGAACTCGTTCTAGGAGAAAAACTAGATACCCTAGTAAAATATAACGAAAAAGAAGAAGATTTAGATTATCTTTATCAAGCTTATCCCAATATTCCTTATCTAAGTTACGACTCTACATTCAAAGGAATCGACAAAGAAAAATTAAAAGATTATTTAAACGGTCATCTAACCCTATCTTATAGCGCCATGAACAGTTATTATCAATGCGGATTTCGCTACTACTTAAGTAATATCTTAAAATTAAACTTATCACCCAATACCTTTTCCACCATCCTCGGAAATATTTTTCATGAAGTGCTATCCAAATACCCCAAAGAAGATTTTGATTTCTCAACAATCTATGATCAAACCATCAAGAAATACCAAGAGATCTACCCATTTAACCCCAAAGAAAAATTCTTTCTGACTTCTTTAAAAAAAGAACTAAAATTTATTTTAGATACCATTTTTCAACAAGAGAAATTCTCTCATCTTAATCATATCTTTGTTGAAGAAAAAATCACGAAAAATTATTCTTACCCAGGATATGAAGTTTGCTTTAAAGGCTTTGTCGATAAAATGGCTTTAAACGAAGAAAATACTTTAGTCGCTATTATTGACTACAAAACCGGCAATCCAAACTTAAACTTAAATCATACCATTTATGGGCTAGATCTCCAATTACCCACTTATCTTTTCCTCGCGAAAACCAAATTCCCGCAGGCAAGAATTGTCGGTTTCTACCTCCAAAAAATTCTAAATAACGAAATCACCAAAGACAACAAACATACCTATCTAGAATTAAAACAAGAAAATTTAAAACTACAAGGCTATAGCAATTCAGATTTATCCATTTTATCCGAGTTTGATTCCACTTATTGTCAAAGTAAAGTCATCAAAGGTATGCGAACCACCCAAACGGGCTTGGGAACCAAAAAAGTACTAGACGACGTGAAAATTGATGCCCTAAGCAACCTTGCCGAAGACAAAATCAAAGAAGCCATCCAAGGAATTATCAATGCGCAATTTTCGATCAATCCCAAACGCATCAAAGACGATAATCTAGGCTGCAAATACTGTGATTATCGCGATATTTGCTACAGAAAAGAAAAAGATATCATCGATTTAAAAGAATGCAAAAATTTAGCCTTTTTAGAAGAAGAACCACAAAACAAAGGAGTGTGACCAAATGATACCAAAAAAACCCACTAACGTAACTTGGACCGATGAACAATGGGAAGCCATTTATGAAGAAAATAAAAACATTATTGTCTCAGCTGGTGCCGGTTCTGGGAAAACCGCCGTCTTAACCGAAAGAGTCATCCGTAAATTAAAAGATGGCATAAACATTGATCATCTTTTAATCTTAACCTTCACCAAAGCAGCCGCCGGAGAAATGGCCGATCGAATTCGCAAAAAAATCAAAAAAATCCCCGAACTAAAAGATCAACTCGATTTATTAGATTCAGCCTACATCACAACTTTTGATAGTTTTGCCTTATCCATCGTCAAAAAATACCATTATTTATTAAATGTGTCTCCCGAGATCGGAATCATTGATTCCAGTGTCATCCTCTTAGAAAAAGTACGCATAATGGATGAAATTTTTCTTTCTTACTACGAAGAACAAAATCCAGAATTTTTAAACCTGATCAGTACTTTTTGTACCAAAGATGACAAAGAAATCAAAGCGGCAATCTTAAAAATAAGCAATCAACTCGATTTGTTATCCAACAAGAAAAAATATTTAACCGAGTATGTCGAACAACATTTCCAAGATGCCAATCTAACGGAACAAGTCCAGGAATTTCTAGCCATCCTCCAAGAAAAAATCACTTCTATTTTTACGGCGGTCGATGAAATTTCCCGAATTGATGCCGAATATGCAACCAAATTACAAGCATCCCTAGAACTTTTAAAAAACATCACTTGCTATAACGATCTCAAAACTAACCTCAATATCAAACTACCACAAGTTCCAAGAGGAAGCAGTGAAGAATTAAAACAACAAAAAACCGCCATCAGTGATACCATCAAAGAAATTCAACAAAAAACCCCCTACGAAAACGAAGAAGCACTCTTAAACAGCCTAAAAAGTACTTATCCCTTCGTCAAGATCATCATCGACATCATTTTAAAATTCACCGACAAACTAACACTCTACAAACAAGAAAAAGAAGCCTACGAATTTAATGATATTGCCATCATGGCCATCGATGTCGTAAAAAATAACAATACCGTAAAAGAAGAATTAAAAGCCTTCTTCCAAGAAATTATGATCGATGAATATCAAGATACCAACGACTTACAAGAAGAATTTATTTCCATGATCAAAAACCACAATGTCTATATGGTAGGAGACATCAAACAATCCATCTATCGTTTCAGAAATGCCAATCCCTATATCTTTAAAAACAAATATGATAATTATACCAAAAGCCAACAAGACAAAAAAATTGATCTCAACAAAAACTTCCGTTCAAGAAAAGAAGTCTTAGAAAACATCAATCTCATCTTTAATTTAATTATGGGAGAAAGTCTAGGAGGCGCAAACTATCTAGAAAGTCATCAAATGATCTTCGGAAATGAATCTTATTTAAAAGAAGATCCTCTTCACTCAAACGAAATGGAAATCATCAAATATCCCTACGATAAAGATTGTGGATTTACCAAAGAAGAAATTGAACCGTTTATCATTGCAAGAGATATTTTATCTAAAGTAGAAAATCACTATCTCATCTTTGATAAGGACAAAAGCATTTTAAGACAAGCTCAGTATAATGACTTTGCAATCATTATGGATCGATCCACAACTTTCGATTTATATAAAAAAATCTTTAACTACCTAGGCATTCCTCTTACCCTTTTAAAAAATGAAAAAATGAACGATGAAGACGATCTTTTCTTAATCAATAACATCATCAAATTTATCTTAAAAATTGCCAAAAAAGAAAGAGATACAGAATTTAAGTATTTATTTATTAGCATCGCAAGAAGCTTCTTATTTGGAATTTCAGATGAAGAAATTTTTGAAATATTTTCTAAAAATACTGATCAAGAAACAGAAATCTATCAAAAAAGCTTCACCTTGGTAAAGTCTCTTGCCTATACCACCCCTCATCAATTCATTGATGACATTATCCAAACCTTTTCTTTCTATGAAAAATATATCACCATAGGCACCATCCATAACGGCATCGTTAAACTATCCAAAATTCGGGAAATCGCCCTTAACCTAGAACCCTTAGGCTATTCCATTGAAGACTTTTCCCTTTATCTATCCAATCTTTTAGAAAAAGGAATTGAAATGCAATACGAGGTAACCGACACCGGGGCTAATGCTGTTCGAATCATGACCATTCACAAATCAAAAGGACTAGAATACCCCGTTTGTTACTTTAGTGGCCTATATAAAAAATTTAATATCAGCGATTTAAAAGACAAATTCTTATATGATAAAAAATATGGCCTCATCACCCCTTATTTTCAAGAAGGAATAGGGGAGACCATTTTAAAAGATCTTGTTCGGGATAACTACTTAAAAGAAGAAATCAGCGAAAAAATTCGTCTTTTCTATGTTGCCGCGACGCGAGCCAGAGAAAAAATGATTTTTCTAATGCCGGATACTGAAACTCCAGAATTAAATACCCACCCTCTAGTCCTAGAAGATAGCATCAAAAAGAAATTTCGCACACTAGAAGATATGCTAGACTTTATCACTTTTCGCCTTTCTTCCTATGAGAAAAAAATAACTTTGGAAAGTATTCACTTAACCAAAGAATATGCCAATTTAAAGAAAAGCAACTATCAAGCTTCTCTTCCCAAAACAACCAAGCCAATTGATCTATACACCTATTCCTTTAAAGAACAAGAACTCACTTCCAAAAAGTTCTCCAAAAAAGAAGAAAAAGTCATTAGTAAAAAGGAATATGAGCATATGCAAATAGGAACAAAACTCCACGAATACTTAGAATTTTTTGATTTTAAACATCCAACTCTAGAAAAAATCGAAGATAAGTTGGCCCAAAACTTGATCAAAAGTCTTCTTAACCATCCATTATTTCAACACCTTGAAGAAGCAACCATTTATCAAGAATATGAGTTCACAGAAAAAGAGGCACAAGAAGAACGTCATGGAATTATTGATCTAATGTTAGTCTACCCCGATCATATTGATATTGTAGATTATAAACTTTCTAATCTAGAAGATCCTGCCTATATTGATCAATTAAGCGGATACTATCATTATATCCAAAAAAGAACCCATAAAAATACCCATCTTTATCTTTATTCCCTAATAACAAACGAAATCAAAGAAATTCATCCCCATTCTTAAAAAAAAGAAAAATGGAAGAAAATTCTTTTCTCAAGAGAAAAATGAAAATTCAGTATTTTTTATAAAAAATGATTTCCTAAAACCAACTTTTATATTATAATAAAATTCGGATAATGAAATAATGCAGAAAGAAGTGCATAATGTTCGTATTAGAA
>CAKPAK010000043.1 GCA_934132915.1 uncultured Bacilli bacterium | reverse complement strand
CTCTTGGTGGAATATTATATAATAGCAGGACATTTTTGCAAGTTATTACTTAAGACATTATCACAAGTTAATCATATAATTTATTTCGATTTAGTTAATTTTATTGCTAGTTTTTTTTTTCTTTGTTATACTTGGGGTGTGAAAATAGAGAGGTGATATTTTGAAATACGTTTATGCTTTTCATGAAGGTAATAAGGATATGAAGGATTTGTTGGGGGGAAAAGGTGCTAATCTGGCAGAAATGACTAAGATTGGGCTACCTGTTCCTAAAGGGTTTACTGTTACAACAGAAGCTTGTAATAAGTATTATGCTGATGGGAAAAAAATTGGTGTAGATGTAGAAGAACAAATTTTTGAGCAACTTCACATTTTAGAGGAAGCTACGGGAAAAAGAATGGGAGATTTTGAAAATCCGTTACTTGTTTCTGTAAGGAGTGGTGCTAGAGCTTCTATGCCAGGAATGATGGATACTGTTCTTAATTTAGGAATGAATGATGAAGTTGCATTACATTTAAGTAAGATTACTTCTAATAAACGCTTTGTTTATGATTCTTACCGTCGTTTTATCATGATGTTTTCGGATGTTGTAAAAGGTTATTCTAAGAATTCGTTTGAGAGACTTCTTGATTCTTACAAAAAGGATAAGGGAGTTCAATTTGATACAGATTTAAATGAAGAAGATATGTATACTATTACTGAAAAGTTTAAGTCTATTTATAAAGAATTGTCTGGAGAAGAATTTCCACAAGATCCTAAGGTTCAACTGATAGAGGCTGTTACTGCTGTTTTTCGTTCTTGGAATAATGAAAGAGCGATTATTTATCGGAGGATGAATGATATTCCTTCATCTTGGGGAACAGCAGTTAATGTACAGGAAATGGTTTATGGAAATATGGGTGATGATTCTGGTACAGGGGTTGCATTTACTCGGAATCCAGCTACTGGAGAAAATAAACTTTATGGAGAATATTTAATTAATGCACAAGGTGAAGATGTTGTTGCTGGTGTGCGTACTCCGGAAGATATTTCTACATTGAAAGAAAAAATGCCTCAAGTTTATGAAGAGTTTGTAAAAACCACTGAAATTCTTGAAAATCATTATCGTGATATGCAAGATATGGAATTTACTATTGAAAATGGTAAGTTATTTATGTTACAAACGAGAAATGGAAAGAGAACGGCGATGGCTGCTTTGCGAATTGCTGTCGAAATGGTAGAAGAGGGAAAAATTACTAAAGAAGAAGCTTTGATGAAAGTAGAGCCTAAATCGCTTGATCAGCTATTGCATAAAAATTTTGATGAAAATGATTTAAAAAATGCTACGGTAATTACTACTGGTCTTGCTGCTTCTCCAGGTGCTGGTGCAGGGGAAATTTATTTTAATGCTGTAGATGTTTCAAATGCTTTTAAGGAAGGAAAAGATGCTATTTTAGTTCGTTTGGAAACTTCTCCAGAAGATATTCAGGGGATGAATGATGCTAAGGGAATTTTAACTGTACGTGGAGGCATGACTTCTCATGCTGCTGTTGTGGCAAGAGGAATGGGAAGATGTTGCGTTTGTGGTTGTGGAGATCTTGTGATTGATGAAGATAATAAAACGATTACAACTAAGGATGGAAAGATTTATCATGAAGGAGATATGATTTCTTTAGATGGTAGTACTGGGAAAGTGTATGATGGTATTATTAAGTCGGTTGAACCTGTCATCAGTGGTAATTTTGAGACATTTATGTCTTGGGCTGATGAAACTAGAAAATTAGGAGTAAAAGCAAATGCTGATAATCCTAGGGATGCTTTGCAAGCAATAAAATTTGGTGCTGAGGGGATTGGGCTTTGTCGTACGGAGCATATGTTTTTTGAAACTGATCGGATTTTTGCAGTAAGACAAATGATTGTTGCTGAAACTCTTGAACAGAGAAAGAAAGCATTGGAAAAAATTCTTCCTATGCAAAGAAGTGACTTTGAAGAGATGTTTAGAGTGTTAAATGGTAAACCTATGATTATTCGTTATTTGGATCCTCCTTTACATGAGTTTTTACCACATACTGATGAAGAAATTGAAGATTTGGCGAAGGCTTTAGAAATCAGTTTTGAGGAACTTAGAGATCGAATTAATTCGCTAAAAGAGTTTAATCCAATGATGGGTCATAGAGGTTGTCGCCTTGCTGTTACTTATCCAGAGATAGCTGAAATGCAAACAAAGGCTGTAATAGAAGCCGCAATTAGAGTTTCAGAAGAGGGAATTGCTGTTCATCCTGAAATTATGATTCCTTTGATTGGAGATGTTAATGAACTTCGTTATGTGAAGAAGATTGTAAATGAGGTAGCTGAGCGATTAATTCGTGAAAATAACAGTACAGTTACTTATCAAATTGGAACAATGATAGAAATTCCTCGTGCTGCAATTTTGGCTGATGAAATTGCCCAAGAGGCAGAATTCTTTAGTTTTGGTACTAATGATCTTACACAGTTGACTTATGGATTTTCTAGGGATGATGCTGGAAAATTTTTGAATGATTATTATAATAAACAAATTTTTGAGAATGATCCTTTTGCCAAAATTGATGAGAAAGGTGTTGGACAATTAGTGAAAATGGCTGCCCAGAAAGGAAGGGCTGTTCGTCCCAATATTTCACTTGGAATTTGTGGCGAACATGGTGGTGATCCTAGTTCCATTGATTTTTGCGATAGAGTAGGATTAAATTATGTGTCTTGTTCTCCATTTAGAGTTCCTATTGCTCGATT
This sequence comes from uncultured Bacilli bacterium, assembly GCA_934132915.1. The sequence goes on along the minus strand of CAKPAK010000043.1, from coordinate 10,851 downwards.
GGCTGCTGCGCAAGCTGCGATCAAATCTGAGGATAGAAAATAAAGTACTTAAAATTCTGAGAAATTTTTGATAGAAACTTAGCAATCGTATCCCTTTTTGAGATAGGATTGCTATTATTTTCAAAGTTATATAACTTGAAAATAATATTGTATTCATAATATATGTTTGCTTATTGAATGAAAAAAATGATGTTTAACTGTTTTTATCACTAATCTATTGGTTAATTTTTCTTTTAATTCGTTAATGTGCAAGCTATTGTTTGCTATAATTAACTATAAGTATTGACAACTTTTATGAAAAGTGCTATAATTTTGATACTGGTTGATGAATAGCATATAAAGGGGGAGTGAAAAATGAAAAATTCATATGTGATTGAATATTTAAATGAAAATGAATTTAGAAAGAAAGAACGTGCGGTAAAAAAATATAATATGCTTGCTTATAAAAAGTTAATTTTTGAATTTTATCCTAATTTTAGAGATGGAAGTTTTGATGGTGTGGTTGTGTCAAAAAATGCAGGAGAAGGCATTATTAAGTATGATTTAAAGTTACCTACTGATCCTACTTTTGCTAAAGTGTATCATGATATTGTTTTGCATTATACCGTTTATGAGAAACAAAAAATTGTTATGTTAAATAATATTACACCTGACGATATTTTAATGGAGGGTCATCAAAAGGAGCTTACAACTTATAAAGGTGTGCCTATTTCTAAATCTCATGCAGAGAAGGATATGTTTAAAATTAATTTATTAAATATGTTAGGAAAGTAAGTTTATTGTTGTTTTGCTTATTTCGTGTTTAATGTTGGAAAAGAGTGAGTAATTTGGATAATATTTTTAATGATCGTAGTTATACGTTTATTGTTGAGGATATATTAGAAAATCAGTATTTTCAGAAAATAAAAGAATGTAAACATCATGGGATGAATCGATTTGATCATTCCGTTCGGGTATCTTATTATTCTTATTTGTTGGCAAAAAAAATACATCTTAATGCAGTAGAAGTGGCAAGAGGTGGATTGCTTCATGATTTTTTTGTAGCGGATGATTTGAGTTTGAAAAAACAGAAATTTAGTATGTTTTTTCACCCTTATGCCTCTTTAAAAAATGCATCTAAGTATTTTGATTTGACAGAAAGGGAAAAAGATATTATTATTACTCATATGTTTCCAAGTTTACCGCATAAGGTTCCTAAATATATGGAAAGTTGGATTGTAAGTTTGGTTGATAAAATAGTTGCTACCTATGAATTTTATTGTTCTTATGGAAAAAGTTATGTTTATAGGTTGTCTAATATGTACGTTATATTATTCATATTGTTTCGATGGTAGAATTGACTGTTTTAATGGTTGATTCTTTTTTGTTCATTGAAATAATAATTAGGAGGGAATATGAAAAAGGTTATTGTAATAACAGGTCCTACTGGTGTGGGGAAGACAAAATTGTCTGTCGAATTGGCTAAAAAGTATCATGGAGAAATTATTAATGCTGATGCTATGCAAGTATATAAGGACTTAGATATTGGTACGGCTAAGGTAAGGGAAGAAGAAAAAAGTGATATTCCTCATCATCTATTTGATATTAAAAACGTGGAAGAAGAATATTCTATTTATTATTATCAGAAAGATTGTCGTCAAAAAATAGAAGAAGTGATGAAAAGGGGAAACCTTCCTATAATTGTAGGTGGAACTGGTTTATATATTAAATCAGCACTTTTTGATTATCAATTTTCTTCTCGTTGTTTACAAGATGAGGAAAAATATGAAGAAAAATCTTTAGATGAGTTGAAAAAATTATTCATTTCTCTTGATCCTAAAGGTGCTAAAAAAATTGATTTAAAAAATAAAAGAAGAGTGATTAATGCAATTCTTTATTATTTGGAAAATGGAAAATCGATTACCTTGGCTAAAACGGATAGTCTTCTTTATGATTGTCTTTTTATTGGGTTGACTACAGAAAGAAAAACTTTGTATCAAATTATCGATAAACGAGTGGACCAGATGGTTGAGATGGGACTTGTGGAAGAGACAAAAAAGTTTTATGATAAGGGCATTTTTTCTAAACCATTGCTTGGAGGAATTGGTTATAAAGAGCTTTATCAGTATTTTAGTGGGCATCTTTCTTTAGACGAAGCAATTTCTCTTATTAAAAGGAATTCTAGAAGGTATGCCAAAAGACAATATACTTTTTTTAGAAATCAATTTAATCTTGAGTGGTTTACTACAAATTATGATGATTTTTCTTTGACTGTTCAAGAAGTGTCTACTTATCTTGAAAAGAGACTAGATAAATAGGTCTTTTTTTGTTATAATAAGGTTAATTTTATGTCAAGTAAAAATACTTAATTGGCTGATTAGGTAATTGTTAAGTATTTTTATGATTAAAGAAAAGAGGTTTTTTTGATGAAAGTTGTTGTGGGAATTTCTGGTGGTGTTGATAGTTCAGTAGCGGCATTGCTTTTGCAGAAACAGGGGTATGAAGTGATAGGTTTGTTTATGCGAAATTGGGATAGTTCAATTAATAATGACTATTTGGGAAATCCTAATTTAGATCATTCTATTTGTCCTCAAGAAGAAGATTATAATGATGCTAAGGCGGTTTGTGAAAAATTGAATATTCCTTTGTATCGAGTAGATTTTGTAAAGGAATATTGGGATTATGTTTTTACTTATTTTTTAGATGAATTAAAGAAGGGTCGGACTCCTAATCCTGATGTGATGTGTAATAAATATATTAAGTTTGATTTATTTGTTAAGGAGGCGTTGAAGTTAGGGGCAGATTATATTGCAACGGGTCATTATGCTAGAATTAAGGATGGTAACTTACTTAGAGCAATTGATTTGAATAAGGATCAGACTTATTTTTTAGCATATGTTTCACGGGAAAAGTTTTCTAATGTATTATTTCCTATTGGAGAATTAGAAAAACCATTGGTGCGAAAGATTGCTTTGGAAAATGGTTTGATTACGGCCAAAAAGAAAGATTCAACAGGGATTTGTTTTATTGGTGAAAGGAATTTTACAAAGTTTTTAGAAAATTATTTGCCTAATCAACCGGGGGATATTATTGATATTGAAACCGAGGAAAAAGTTGGCGAACATATTGGACTTATGTATTATACGATTGGTCAGAGAAAAGGACTTCATTTGGGAGGGCATCATGAAAAGTGTTATGTTGCCAAAAAAGATTTGGAGCATAATATTTTATACGTTGCTCGTGGAGATGAAAATCGTTATTTATATTCTAGTAAGGCTATTATTGAAGCGTTTAACTTTTTAACTGATGAGAGACCAAGTTCGTGTACTTGTAAGTTTCGCTATCGTTCAAAAGACGTTCCTATTCAAGTTGAATATTTAGACAATGGTGATTTGTCATTAACTTATGAACAAGCTAAAGCGGTTACTCCTGGGCAATTTTGTTGTTTATATCAGGGAGATATTTGTTTAGGGGGAGGAATCATCAAAGAAGTATTTTAATCGGTGTTTTTCTTTTCAAAATAAATTGATAAATTGCCATTGTTTTTTTAACGATTAAAAAGGGTTTTGTTCATGTTGTTTTGGTTTAGTTAACTTTGACAAGGGACTTGACATAATCTGTAAACATGATAAAATAGAATTAGAGAGGGATGTAGCATGAATACTGTTGATAAAATTAATTTAATTTTAAAAAAGACAAATATTTCTAAGGTTAATTTGGCAAAGTATTTGGGAGTTTCTAGGCAAATGGTATATAACTATTTAGATAGTGATGATTTAAATAAAATGCCTGCGGAAAAATGTCAATTGTTGTTTAATTTGTTAGAAGTAAGAAGTTGTGAAGAAATTTCAGAAAAAGAACTTACGGATGAATACTTGCAGTCTGTTTCTAATAAAGTTTTTAATTATAAAAAAACACCTTCTAAAAAAGAAGAAGTTATTGAATTGGCAGGACTAAAAAAAGAGGAACAAGATTTGATTTCAGATATTGTTTTTCTTTTAAAAGAAATGTTAAACGAAAATAAAACGAGAGAAAGTTATATTACTTTAAAGTATTTATATCATTTTGTTCAATCTTTGACTGGAATGAAGGAAACAAAATACATTTTAGGTTATATTGCTAAAAATAACGGTTATTTAAAGTATAATGTATATGATTTTAACGAAGAAAATCAATTTATTTTTGAAAGTATTATGTATTCGGCGATGACTTTATATACTAATGGTGGTGCATCGAAGAACAAGTTGGCTGAGTCTCATCGAAGATGGGAAGCTGAATTAGAGAGAAAAAACGAAGAAAAATTAAGCCGTACTCAGGAATTAAATACGGCTAAGGTTCAAGCGCTAAGAGAATTAGGCTATATGGAGATTAATGAAAAAAATGCTAGTGAAGTATTTGACAAAATTGCAGAGATACAAGCAAGGAATAATAATTATTAGGGAGGGAATTTGATGATTAATTTTATTTTTTTTCCTGTTAAAATAATGTTTTCTTTGATCTTTTTACCTCTTAAGATTGTTTTTAAAATTTTTGGAATTAGGTAAAAAATAACTAATTAGTCAGATAGACAGATAAGTGTAAACTTATTTTTAAGTAGAAGAGGGGAGTGATAGATTAAATCTAAGTCCCCTATTTTTTTTTATTTTAGTATAAAGTGATAGTTATTCCTTTCCTTGTTTAAACTTATTTTGATATTGAACTTGGTTAGTTATATTTAAATTATTTTGTAATCAATTTAACTTATATGATTGATTGTTTAATTATATCAAATTAATTAAATTTTTATCATTATTTATAATATAATTTTTATTTACGATTAAATTTTATTATAAATTATCATTTGTTTTAAAGATAATAAGCCAATCCTATATTATTATATTATTAGCTTATTATTGATTATGAATTGTAGGTTTTTAAATTTAAATCGAAATTAAAAAAGATGAACAACTATTCATCTCAATTTAAATTTTAGAAAACGAAATATGGAATCGAAAATTAAAAAGATGGATAAAAAGGTATTCATTTCAAATTAAATTTGAATGCGCTAAAATTTGACTTGAAAACCATTCGAGTTGGATAATTATTCATAAATTATTCATCTTGAGTTTAATTGAGATAAATTTTTGATATAAAATTCCTTTTTATAAAATTGAAATTGAATAAGTAATTTTATTATAGGTAAATCCAATTGGAATTCTATAGAAATCGTTTAGATTTTTTATTTTTGCAAGTTCTTATAATCTATATTATGTAAACTTCTATATTTGAAATGTTAAAAAAGCCCTTGTATTATAAGGGTTTAATTAATTTTTTCTTTTAATTCGTATAATAAATTTAAAGCTTTTAGTGGTGTTAACTCTAGTACGTTGGTATTTTTTAAGATTTTTTCTACTTCACTTTTTTCAACAACTTTTTCTGTTATGGTATCTAAAGGTAAACTTGTTTGAATTGAAATTTCTTTTTTGCTAGGATCATTGTTTTCGTAAGCTGCTAGTATTTCGGATGAGCGATTTAAAACTTCATTTGGTAATCCTGCTAATTTTGCAACGTTAATTCCATAACTTTTATCGACACTTCCGTCTTTTACTTTGTGTAGAAAAATAATATTTTCTCCATCTTCAGAGGCTGAGACATGTTTATTTTTTAAGTGTTTTAGTTCTTTTTCTAATTTTGTTAATTCGTGGTAGTGTGTTGAAAATAATGTTTTACAGCCGATTTTGTTATTGACGTATTCTAATATAGCTTGAGCAAGACTCATTCCATCATAAGTGGCGGTTCCCCTACCCAATTCATCGAAGAGTATTAAACTATCTTTAGTGGCATTTTTTAATGCATGTGTGGCTTCAATCATTTCTACCATGAATGTTGATTCGCCACTAACTAAATCATCACTTGCTCCTATTCTTGTGAATATTTGGTCAAATACGGGTAATTTTGCTTCTTTTGCGGGAACAAAGCATCCAACTTGGGCCATTATAGCGATGATTCCTAATTGACGCATATAGGTACTTTTTCCGGCCATATTTGGGCCTGTGATTAGAAGTGTATATGTCCCGTTATCCATCACAATATCATTTGGAACATATTCTTCTTTTATGACTCTTTCTACTACGGGGTGTCTGGAATCAATAAGTTTTAAACTGTGATCTAATGTTATGGTTGGTCTTACATAATTATATCTTTCACTAACTAGAGCAAAACTTTGAAGAACATCAATTTCACTTATGGTTTTAGCAACTTTTTGAAGTTTTGGAATATATTTTTTGATTTTATCTCTAATTTCGATAAATAATTCATATTCAAGATTAATAATTCTTTCTTCGGCACTTAGGATTAAGTCTTCTTTTTCTTTTAATAACGGGGTGATAAAACGTTCGCAATTTGTTAATGTTTGCTTTCGAATATATCCCATACTATCTGTAATAAGATTTAGATTTCCTTTGGAGATTTCAATGTAATAACCGAATACTTTGTTGAAGCCAATTTTTAAATTTTTAATTCCTGTTCTTTCTTTTTCTTCTTTTTCAAATTTACTAATAAAGTCTTTTCCTCCACTTCTTAGGTCTTTTAATTCATCTAATTCCGTTGAAAATCCTTCTTTTATTAGGTATCCTTCTTTTAGTGTGATTGGTGGTTCTTCATATATGGCATCTTCTAGTAATTGATAAAGATCGGTTAAAGGGTTGATATCACTATAAAAGTGAATTTGTTCGAGCATGTTGGCAATAACTGGTAATACTTTTAATGAGTTTTTTAGTTGAATGAGATCTCTTCCGTTGGCATTTCCTAAAGCGATTCTACCGCTTAGTCTTTCTAAGTCATAAATTTCATATAAATTTCTTCTCAAATCTTCTGCTAGAATAAATTCATCAATTAATTTGCCGACGACTTCATGTCTTTTTTCAATTGGGTGCTTTTCTTTTAAAGGAGCTTCAATCCATTGTTTTAATTTTCGGCTTCCCATAGCAGTTTTGGTATTGTCTAAAAGCCATAATAAAGAATAATTTCGGTCTTTGAGACGGATGCTTTCTGTTAATTCTAAGTTTCTTTTTGTATGAATGTCCATTTTTAAGAAATTATCTGTTTCGTTAATGATTACTTTTTGTAAGTGGCTTAATGTTCTTTTTTGTTCAATAACGAGATAATAAAGTAAATGCTTGATGGCTGTTATATATCTAGGATCGGTTACATTTTTGTAACAAAATTTATAATCGTCATTTTCTAAGATATTATTTACCGTTGTAATTGTAAGATGGTATTGTTCTTTTAATATCTTTGTGATGGTGGGATTGAGATTTTTTGTTACGATTACTTCTTTTAAACCATAAGATAAAATATTATTTATCAGTTTTTCTTTATCATGAGGAATGATTTCGGCATAGAGTTCTCCTGTTGTAATATCGGTGTATGCGATGGTGTAACAGTAATCGTTATCGTAGATGCTACCAATGTAGTTATTGCTTTTTTCATCAAGACTATTAGAGGAAATAATTGTTCCAGAAGAAATTACTTCGGTGACATCTCTTTTTACGATTCCTTTGGCGGATTTAGGGTCTTCTAGTTGTTCACAAATTGCTACTTTAAAACCTTGTTTGATTAGTTTATCAACGTAAATGTCTACAGCGTGATGTGGTACACCGCACATTGGTACTCTTTCATCTAGTCCGGCATTTCGTCCGGTTAGTGTTAATTCAAGGGCGTGAGATACTACTTCAGCATCTTCAAAAAACATTTCATAAAAATCTCCTAAGCGATATAACAAGATTACGTCAGGATATTTATCTTTTAATTCTACATAGTGCTTCATCATGGGCGCTAATTTTGTTCTGTCAATTTCACTTATTTTCATTCTACTTCACCTTTTTCTACTTGTCTTAAGTATAACAGAAAAAAAGGTATTTAGTGGTGATTTTAATTCTTTGTTTACAAAATAATACTGATCGTGTCTTTTCCTTTTTTCCTTTATTATTAGAGAAGAAAAGAGTATACCTTCATATTATTTCTTAAAAAAAATAGTCCAATGTTTTAGACTATTTTTTCTTTATTTCATTAAATCTAGTGCTTTTCTAACTTTTATATCATAGATAAATGCTTCTTTTCCACCAAATGAGGTTCTAACGTCTTCTTCTGTCATATTATATTTTTTGGCTAATTCTTGAATTTTTTCTGTTTCCTCATCCGGTGTAACCTCTATTTTCTCTTCTTTAATAATTGCATTTAATAAATAACTGTTTTTCACTCTGGTTTCTGCTTCTTTTTTCATGCTATTGATAATGTTTTCTTTTGTACTGTTCGTGTATTTTAAGTATAATTCTTCATTAATTCCTCTTGCTTGCATGTGAGAGATGAAGTCGTTATACATTGCTTCTGCTTCGGCCTCGATAATTTCTTCATCTAGTTCAATTTCCATGTTATTTACAGCTTTTTCTAATAAAGCATCAATATATTTCTTTTCGGCTTCTTCTTCATGTTCTTTTTTGATTTCTTCTTTCATTCTTTTTTCTAAATCTTCTTTGGTTTTAATCTCTTCCATTCCTAAGTCATCAAAGAAATCTTGGTTTAATTCTGGTAGTTCTTTGGTTTTGATTTCGTTCACTTTTACCTTAAATATTACTTTTTGTCCAGCAAGGGATGGCTCTTGGTATTCTTCAGGGAAGGTTAATGAAATATCTTTTTCTTCTCCTTTTTTCATTCCAATAATTCCCTCTTCGAATCCAGGAATAAATGTTTTACTACCAATTTCTAGAGAGTAATTCTCCCCTTTTCCTCCTTCGAAAGCAATTCCATCTTTGAATCCTTCGAAGTCGATGATTGCAATATCTCCTTCAGCGACGGGGCCATCTTCTTTGATAACAAGTTCAGTATATTCTTTAAGAAGGGCTTCAATTTTTTGGTCTACTTCTTCTTTTGATACCTTTACGTTTTCTTTCTTAAGACCTAAGTTTTTGTATTCACCAAGTTTTACTTCTGGTTCTAAAATGAAAGTGAAATTGACCTCTAATTCGTTATCGTTTACTTTCACAATGTCAATTTTTGGTTCTAAAATAGGTAAAATTTTTCCTTCGGATAAGATTTTTTGATATTCTTTATCTACTAGAATATCAGCAGCTTCCATCATGATCTGTCCAGGAAAATTTCTTTCGAAGACATTTCTTGGGGCTTTGCCGGCTCTAAATCCATTTACTTTATGTTTTGGACTGATTTTTTTAAATGCTTCATCTTTTGCTTTTTCCCATTCTTCTTTTTGTGCTTTGTAATTTACTACTTTTTTCATTCTATTCTCCTTCTTTTATTTTGTATTTTTTGGATTCTTTATAGTATTTCAACAACTTTGACGTTGTAAGTGCCATTTGGGCTTTCTACAGCACGAATGTCCCCTGCTTTAGCATTCATAATTGCTTTTGCTAGTGGTGATTCGTTAGAAATCTTGTTATTTGATGGGTCGGCTTCTTTTGAACCAACGATCATGTATTCTTCTGTTTCATCATCATCTTCTTCAATATATTCAATTTTTACAGTTGTTCCAAGACATACTGAATCGGTTGAATTTTTTTCGATGATGTGTGCGTTCTCCATGATTTTTTCTAATTCCTGGATTCTTCCTTCTACTTGAGCTTGCTCGTTTCGTGCAGCATCATAGTCGGCATTTTCAGATAGATCGCCAAGAGCTCTTGCTTCTTTTAAGGCCTTAATTACGGCTGGTCTTTTGACATTTTTTAAGTCGTTTAATTCATTTTCTAATTCTAAAAAACCTTGATCGGTTAAATAAACTTTTTCGTTATTTGTTTTCATAATGTATTCCTCCTCAACTATTTCAAAATTTTACTATAAAATACATATTTTGTCAAGAAAAATATGTCAATCAAAAAAAATAAATTTTGTTTATTTTTTTCTAAAATTGGCTTGGTTTTGGTTGCTTTTGTGGGGCAAAAACGTGCGCGTTTTGAGGCGGAGTTACTCCTTTATTTTGTTGACTAACTCTTTGAAGATGTCTCCTCTTTGATAGGCATTTTTGAACATATCAAAACTGGCACTGGCGGGTGAAAATAAGACGACCTCCCCTGCTTTAGCAACCTCTCCAGCTGCATCAACTGCGCTTTCTAAATCGTCTAAAACATAGATTTGAAGAGTGCTATTGGCTTGTTTTTTTACTTCTGTCATGACGGCATCATAAATTTTTTGTTTTGTTTGCCCGAACAAAATTAGTTTAGAGACTTTTTCTAAAACGGGTTTTGCTAAGGGGGTATAAGGAATGTTTTTGTCACTACCGCCAGCAATTAGAACAATTGGTTCAGTGAAGGCATATATTCCTCCTAGACATTTATCTGGAGTTGTGCTGGCGGAGTCATTATACCATTTGATGTGATTGATTTCTCGGACAAATTCCAAACGATGAGGAACGCTGGTGATGCTCTTTAAAATCGTTGCTAAATCGGCTTTTTCGGGAATGAAATCTTTGATAGCCGTTAGGGCAGCACAGATGTTTAGGTAATTATGGCGTCCTTTTAGAATGAGTTGATCGGTGGAGATGATTTCTTTTTCTTGATTCCATATTTTCTCGTTTTTTAGATAATACAGATCTTTTTGGGAGTTGGTGCCAAAGTATCTTACTTCGCCTTTTGCTTCACTGGCAAATGAAGAGACAATTTTATCTTCTTCGTTTAGAACTAAGATGCTGTTTTTGGTTCCATTTTTGAAAATGTATTTTTTGGCATTGATGTATTCTTCGTAACTTCCATGTATGTCTAAGTGATCTGGGCTGATATTGGTTACTACAGCAATTGTTGGGGAGGTGTGCATTTCCATTAATTGAAAACTGGATAATTCTAAGACGACAATATCTTCTTTTTTGAGATTTTCTATTTGGTCGAA
>CAKPAK010000042.1 GCA_934132915.1 uncultured Bacilli bacterium | reverse complement strand
GTTATTTACTTTAATTCCTATTATTAAAACTAGTATTACGTAAAAAAATAGTTCTCTTTTATTGAATTTTTCTTTGATACTTAAATAATTTCTTATAGATGTAAAAATATTAACTACAAAACCAGAAAAACTATTTAAAAACAAATTAGATATTGCATTAAAGATAGAATCTGCTAACTGGAAAATTAACATTTTATTTTTTTTTGTTTTAAAAGTGGATAATGCTAGAAAAAATGCTGCTATAAACGAAAATAATTCTCCTAATAATATATTTAAGTTCATACTTATCTATCCTTTCTTTATCATTATATCATACTACTTGTTTAAAACAATCAGTTTATTTCTATTCTCACATATAATAGAGTAGGAGGTTATTATGGCATTTAGTGATAATTTTTTTAAAAAGATAGAGAAAAAAACTAGTGTTGATAAAGATACAATTTTATCTTTAGCTAATAAGTTGCAACAAGGAAATATGAAGGATGAAGGTACTTTAAAAGAAGTAATTCATGATATTTCTAGAATTACTGGAAGAGAGGTTACTCCCGAAAAAGAACAAAAGATAATTGATACTGTGCTTTCTAATGGAGTACCTAAGAACTTTAATCAATATTTAGATGATGTTGAAAATGGAAAAGACTAATTCCTTGGAGTTAGTCCTTTTTTTTCAAAAAATATTCCATTGATATTTTATGATTTTTACAAATCGTAAACAAAGTACTAGTAGTTATTAGATTAATTCCTAATTCATAATTACTATATGTAGTTTGAGAAATTGAACATTCATCTGCTACTTCTTGTTGGGATAATCTTCTTTTTTTCCTCTGTTCTTTCAATTTATGACCTATTTCTTTTTTGTTTATCTTTTCTAATTGTGCATGAAAAATATTTTTTTCTTTTAAACAAGTTATATAATCTATTGAGTAGTTGTATAAATTACAGAATTTAACTAATTTTTTCAATGGAATAATGTCATTACCATTTTCCCAATTTGAAACAGTTTGTTTGGTAACACCAAATATATATCCTAATTCTGTTTGCGTCATTCCTAATTCTTCTCTACAAACTTTTAAACGATTTTCTAACATATCTATCACCAATTAGATTGTCCTATAAAAAAAGAATTTATTCTCAAAAGTATGGACTATATGGTAAAATGTGTTATAATTATTTTAAGGTAGGAGATAGTATGAAAAAATTTAAAAAGAATAAATATAGATTATTAACAGTGATCATATGGATTTTTTCCTATTTTATTTTAATGACTGGAGTTACTTATGCTTATTTTGCATTAAGTGCTTCTGATGAAAAAAATATAGTTGGAACTGCTGCTTCTGGAAATTTAAATTTAACTGTTTCAAGAGTTGCACCCTCTAGTGATAATAATGTATTGGTACCATTATTAGATAATGCTTTAGAAAATGCAATAAGTGGAAATAGTACTAAAGGGGCAATTAGTCCTTGTGTTGACTCTAACCATAATGTTTCTTGTGAAGTATATAAGATTGTTATAGAAAACACCAGTACAGCAGCAGTAAAATTAAATGGGAACATTTACTTAAATTCCTCAAATGCTTCTAGTTCTTTCCAAAATTTAAAATGGGAAATTTTAGATAATGCTACCAAAAGAAAGACAGATTATTTTTCCAATTCAATGTATTCGACTTCTTTGGTTAAAAATTTATCACTTTCAGCAAAAGGAAACAGTGACTCTAGTCAAACCATTTACCTTGCGATTTGGATAAGTGAAATAAATGATAATCAAAGTGCTCTAGATTACGGAAAATATGGAGCAACAATATCTTTTACTAGCACAAATGGCGGAATAACTTCTACAATTGGAGTAGTACCAACTGGAGTAGATACGCTTAATAATCTATTTGAAAACAACGCTAAAACTTCTGTATCAACAGCAGGTTCTGAAAAAATAATTCAAGTAACTTCTAAAAATTTAGAAAAAGATTCTAATGGAAATATTAGATACTATGGTTTATCTCCTAATAATTATGTAACTTTTAATAATGAAAGTGCTGGTTGGAGAATAATTGGTATTTTTGATACAGAAGATTCTAATGGAAATTGGGACTACAGAATAAAGTTAATTAGAGATAAAGAACTTGGCTCTTATTCGTGGGATAGTAGTATTTCCTCAATTAACGGAGGACAAGGTGTTAATGATTTTAGTAAGTCTGATATAATGACATTATTAAACGATTATTATTATCATTCTAAAAGTGCACAAACTTGTTATAAAGGTTTAAATAACACCTCTACAACTTGTGATTTTTCATCTAATGGAATTAATAGTTCATATCAAAATATGATTGATGATGTTAAATATTATTTAGGTGGTAGTAATAATGCTAGACAATATACAAATAAATATTATACTTTTGAAAGGAGTAACACTGTTTATTCTTCCAATCCTAAAACTTGGATTGGAAAATTAGGATTAATGTATCCTTCCGATTATGGATACGCAACTGATTTAAACACTTGCAAGGTTAATTTAAGAAGTTATAGTACGACAAATACTTGTACAACAGATAACTGGCTTTATTTAAAGGGACACCAATGGACAATAACACCATCCACATCAAATTCTATCAATGTTTATGGGGCATGGCAGGATGGAAGCGCCTATGATTATCCACCAGCGTATCCTTATTTAATTCGTCCTGTTTTATATTTAAAGCCAAATGTAATAATTGTATCTGGAAATGGTACAAAAGAAGCGCCATATCTTTTTTCTTTAGATAGTTAATATTTTGTTTATGAAATAAATATTTTAGGGTATTATCTAATATTTGAATTTATTCGATTGCATTATTAATTAAATAAAATGGTATGATAGAGTTTATAACAAGATTATAATTAATGAGGAAATGCCTAAATTTTATAAATAAACTAAACAATATTTTATTCTTTATAAGAACAATATAAAGTTTTTTATTTTATATCGTTCTTTTTTTCTTGTAAAAATATTTTTAAGTATTTTATTTTAAAAAAAATGTCAAAAATAGAGATTTATATTAATAAATAAGTAGATATTACATAGTATTAACTAGAATATGAGAAAAGGGGTATAGAATGGAAAAGATTGATGTTATTAAGAGTATATCAGAACGATGTGGTGGTGATATTTATTTAGGAGTTGTTGGAGCGGTTCGTACTGGAAAGAGTACTTTTATTAAGAAATTTATGGAGACGTTGGTTATTCCTAATATTAGCGATGAATTTGAGAGAAAAAGGACTTTAGATGAACTGCCTCAATCAGCGGCTGGTAGAACAATTATGACGACTGAGCCTAAGTTTGTTCCTGCTACGGCAGCGACAATTCAGGTAGATGATTTTACCGCAAATATTAGAATGGTAGATTGTGTTGGGTATGTTATTGATGCTGCAAAAGGGTATGAAGATGATAATGGTCCTAGAATGGTTATGACTCCATGGTACAGTGACCCGATTCCTTTCGTTGAGGCTGCTGAAATTGGAACAGAGAAAGTAATTAAGGAACATTCTACCATTGGAATTGTGGTTACTACTGATGGTTCGATTGGAGAAATTCCTAGAAATGAATATGTTAGTGCTGAAGAGACCGTTGTTAATGAATTAAAAAGTATTGGGAAACCTTTTATTGTTGTTTTAAATTCTGTTCATCCAATGCTTCCTGAGACGGAAAAGTTAGCTGAAAATTTAAAGGCAAGTTATGGTGTTCCCGTTATTCCTGTTAGTGTTGAGAATATGCAAGAAAGAGAAATGATTGGTATTTTAAAAGATGCTTTGTATGAATTTCCTATTGAAGAGGTTAAAGTAAATATGCCTGAATGGATTGCTATTTTAAATCATAATCATTATTTAAAGAAAGAGTATATTAATAAAATTAGGGATAGTGTAGTAGAGATTAATAAATTAAAAGATATTGATAATATTACTGCTGGTTTTAAAGATTGTGAATATATTGAAAAGTCCTATATTTCTAATGTGGATACTTCTCTTGGGGAAGTTACAATTCAACTAGATGCTCCTAATGGATTATACAATCAAATTTTAAACGATATTATTGGAACAGATATTACTTCTAAGGCTAAGATGTTATCGATGTTTCAGGAATTAAATGAAGCAAAGGTTGCTTATGATCAAATTAAGGGAGCACTAAAGATGGTTAAGCAAACTGGTTATGGTATTGCTGCTCCTACACTTGCTGATATGAAATTAGAAACTCCTGAAATTATTAAACAAGGGCCTCGTTATGGAGTTAAGTTAAAAGCTAAGGCACCATCTATTCATATGATTAAAGTAGATGTTGAGTCAACTTTTGAGCCTATTATTGGAAGTGAGTTGCAAAGTAAAGAATTAATTGAGTATTTAACTAAAGATGCTAATAGTGAGAACATTTGGAAAAGTGAGATATTTGGTCGAAGTTTGGATGTGATTGTTCAAGAAGGAATTCAAGCTAAGTTATCTATGATGCCTGATAATATTCGATATAAACTAGGAAACACTTTAACTAAAGTAATTAATAAAGGCTCTAATAACATGATTGCTATTGTATTATAGAGAAAAAGACAAGTAACAGTTTTTCAAAATTCGGTTGACCTGAAAAATCACATCTAATTTTGAAACTAAACTATACAAAAAACGATTTAAATTCATAGCATTTTTTACGAAGTCCATTGAATTTCAAAAAACCAAAAGAACTTTTGTATGATGTAGAATTAAGCTTACAAACATCTTTATTTTATATAGTTACTTGTCTTTTTATTTTATTAGATACAAAAATAGATTAGTCCTGATAAAACTAATCTATTCGAGTTTAGAAAAAAATTGAACTGTTTTCTAATAATCTGTATTACCTACTAGAATATTTCACTAATAAATAATACAATTAATAAAAAACTTTAAATAAACATTATCAGTGTTTACTACAATTTCTTATCTTTTAAGTTTTCTTTCTTAAAACAATTGTTTTGCTTAGTGGCGATAAGAGTTATTCCTCATAACATTTTCTTTCCATGAGCGAAAGATAAAACAGGAGATAAGATTTTAACTTTATTATACAAAGGGTAACTATTCATTACCAGTGTATCATAGAATATATCTATTAGCACTATCAAATAATAAAATGTATCTTCTTCAATGTAACATCTTTCTATCTAAGCAATTATATTTTATCACTAATAATTTGATTTGTCAATGTTTTTTTTAATATTTTTATATTTATTGTGAAGCAATGAAAACTTATGGTTAAAGTGCCACATATTTAGCAATATTTTAAAAAAAAGCTATTGATTTCTTAAATAATTCATGGTATCTTATTGATGTAAGCATAGACAAGAAATGCATGATGCTTATTATATATATTAGATTATGGAGGTACAAAAATGACAAAAGCTGAATTAGTAGAATTTATTGCTGAAAATGCGGATTTAACAAAAGCTGATGCTGCAAGAGCTCTAGAGGCTACAATTGAAGGAATTACTGAAGGATTAAAGAAGGCCGGAAAAGTTACTTTAGTTGGATTTGGAACTTTTTCTGCAAAGCAAAGAGAAGCACATACTGGACGTAATCCACAAACTGGAGAGGCAGTTGAAATTGCTGCACGTATTGTTCCTGGATTTAAAGCTGGTAATAAGTTAAAAGATGCTCTAAATTAATTTTTATTATATAAGGAGGTACTATATGGTGAATATATCCATATAGTACTTTTTATTATTATTTAAATTTGAAAAATAATTCTTAAATTTTGATAATTATAAAAGAACACTTCTAAATTTTTAGTTGTGTTCTTTTATAATTTATTTCATTATATTCATCTCAAAAAATAATGTTAATAAGGTATTAAAAAAATAAAACAATATTTAAATAATCTACTGTAATTATTTTATACTAAAGTTGCCATGAAGTAATTTCATTATAGAAGTTTTTACCTTAATGAGTTTATCACTGAATATACATCTTGTTTGTTTTGCGGATTATTTCATTTCTCGATAAATTGAAGTAACTTTCCCTAAAATCATATTATTTGCAATAATATTCACGTTAATTGTGGGATACTTGGGGTTCATTGCTTGAAGAATAATTCCTTTTGGATATCGATATAATCTTCTTACCGAAAGAATATTATTTTTTACAGCAATTACAATATCGTCTCCTGTTTTATAATCGTCTGCTGGTTGAAAAAATACCTTATCATTTTTATAATAAATCGGTGACATAGAATCATCCAACACTCTCATTGATAATTCACAATGATTGGTCATTGCTTCATAATTTGCATTTTTATAAGTGTTGATGATTTTTTCTGTTTGGGGAGTAAGCGATTTATCTTGCCTGAAACTACTAACATATTCTTTTATAAATTTTTTTTCAATTAAATTTCTTTCTTCTTGGGTTATGGAAGCATCTTTAAATGCATCAATGTTTAAATTAAATATCCTACAGATTTCAAATAAAATATCGTAAGGAATATTAAGTTTTCCTGTTTCGTATTTATGAAGTGTTTGTCTGTTTTTTTGGCCATTAATAGCCTTTGACAGATCTTCTAGAGAATAATTGTACTTTTCTCTTCCTGTTTTTATCAATTCACTAACTAAGGGTTTCAATTCATCACTAATTAATTCTTGTTTTCTTGTTCTCATACTTATTACTTCCTTACTTTTTTATTCTTTAATGTGTTTTGTCATATATATTACTATTGTTCCAAGTACTCCTACTACCAAACTCATTAAGTATCTTATCATAATTATTTTTACAATGTCAATTGGTTCTTTTACGAATGTGTATGCAATAATTCCAAATAAAATTGACGCTATAAATTGAATAATAATGGTTGTAAAAACATTGCTAATTATAACACTATTTTTCATTCTTTTTAAATAAAAATATAACTTATTATTTAGTATTAAGGAATATAAAAATGTTACAATATTTGCAAATAAGATTCTTAAAGAGTTATCAAAAATATTATTATATGATGCACTTGTAAAAAGGCCTATACCGCTTGATTGTGCTATGCTTATTAATAATAAAAATATATAAATTAAAATATTGGCTATTATTGTGACTAAAAGATGCCTTTTTGTTTCTTCCAATCCTTTTTTTTGAATAATTACATTTGAAATAATAAAAATCGTTACTAATGGAATTATTCCTAAATTCATATCATAATCGTAAATTGTTATTGTCTTTAATGACATTAGAGAACTTAAGAAAATATTGGCTATTGTATAGGCATATAGTCCTTCTATTTTATAATATTTGTATATTAGCGGAACAAAGCATAAACATAATAATAACTCTAATATCAATAAATTTATTTCATTCATTTTTCCACCTTCACTTTCTTTATTTGAGGGAGCAAAATTGAATAAATTACGGTTATTATTAAACTTATCATATAAGTTGAAAGCGATAGTTCTAAAATAGTTTTTAAGTTAAATATTTTTAAATAAGCCCCAAAATAAAATGTTAAATTACTAACTAGACCAACTACTAAATATGTAGTTACTGTAGTAATAAAGGGAATGTCATACAATTTTGTCATTTTTTTATATAAAATAATTAATAAATAATTTGAAAGAACAGTAGATAATGGGTATGCAATTAAAATTCGATAGTTATTTATAAATACATTTTTCATATTAATACTAATAGAGTCAATAATTGACTCTTGGTGATAGGACATCAGAAACAATAATATAGAAGTAAAGATTGTTATAAAAAAATTCATGTTAATATATTTTTTTACTTCTTTTTCGGAATAGTTTTCCATCAATAAGTAAATTGTTGTAAACATTGTAATATAAGAAAATACATTTGCATTTAAATTAATTGTTGTTAACGTAATATATTTAAATGATGCAACTAATGAAATAATATTCATTATAATAAGTAATAAAGATAAACCTAACTTTCCCAAAAATTTGTAGAAAAAATAAAGAGAAACTACAGAAATCACGAGAAGTAAAAAACAAATTAATATATTCATGTTTAACACCTTCTTATTTAAGAATATTATATCATATTTTTTTTATATACAAAAGTTAGTTAGGTATATTTTCAAAATAAAGTTATCTGTTGTTTAATATATTATGGAACCCTTGATCATTTTTTGCTATGTAACCTAAATTTAAAAATGTTCATTTTTACTATTTTATAATAAATATTGTATTTACCAATTCAAAAAAACTTGCCATTTTACATAGACTCATTTCATCTTCAGCTGAATTATGGAAAATTTGTTTTTCATATATCGGCTAGAAGAATTTTTTTATTACTTGGAATATAATTATACCAAACAAAGTTAATATTCAAAATTTTCAGATCTTCGAATTTTGATAGTTCTGAAAAATCACATCAAAATTTTGATGTGATTTTAAATATCTTCAGCTAGATAATCCTTAAAGAAAATTAGTATTTTTTTCGATTTAGAATTATTTTAAGAAGTAGAGATAAAATAATTTTTAAATTAAAAATTTGAATGAATAAATTGATCAGTGATGGTTTCTTTTTTGAATAATCATGTCATAAAAAGCTTCTATTCTAGTATCAATAGCAACATCACTATTTTGGGAGTCAAAACTAAAATAAATTATGGGAATCTCGTAATCATTACTAATTTTCTCTAAAATAGTCATAGCATTTAATTCTGGAGTACAACCAAAACTTTTAATATGAACAATACCATCATAATTTTTTTCTGCCATTTGCATAGACAGAACCACACTTTCTGTAGCATCTGCTCCTAAATGATATTTTAAGTATTTTTTCCCTTTTTTGAGTAATTTTTTTAAATTATATTTTTTTTGAAATAACAGATAAGTTAAAGTGGTAAACCGATGAACTTCTATTCCGAAAGAGGATAATTTTAACTCGATATTATTACTGGAAAATGGTTCCATAATAGAAAATAATTCTCCTACTAAGCCAACTTTCAAACAATTTTTAGGTTTATTAATTGGAATTTTTCGATATTTTTTCTTATACTTTAGATATAACTTAAAAATAGAAATTGGTGACTTTTTTAATGATTTTAATTCTTCTAAAAATAATGTTTGTAAATTTAAAAAACTATTTTTTTCCGTTTCAAATCCTAGATTTTCTCTTGGATAGCACGAAAGTTTATCCATAATCATAATCATTAAAATTGTATTCATTGCATAATATGAAAAATTAAAAATATTTAGTTTTTTATTCATTTTCTTAGAAAAAAGATAGATCTTTTTAAAAGAAAATCTATTATTTTCTATAAAATTAATTAGTTCGAATTGATACCCTAAATCTTTGAGAATTTGTTCTTGTAATTCAGCATAATATCCATATCGACATCCACCTCCTGCCTGTAAAATTGTATCTGCTCCGTTTTCTAATGCCTCAATAAAGTTCCCTAAGTTATATTTAAAAGGCATACATACATAATCTGGAGAATACTTACTACCAAGTTCTATTGTTTTTTTTGTAATAGGGGGAGGAATGATAATTTCACATTTGGTTGCTTTTGAAAGAAAATATTTAATAGGAATATAATAAAATCCCATATGTGGAAATGTTAATTTATTCATTTTTGCTCCTTTCCGATTGAACTATATCAATAAAGCTTTCTAATCTTGTATCTATCCCTGTAGATGCAGATTGTTCATCAATTAAAATATTTGTAATAGGTAAAGTAGTTACTTTTCTTATCATTAGTTCATTCACTAAAGAATCTGGTCCACATGGAAATGTTGTTAAAAAGATAATACCTGACACAGCATATTGATAATATTCAATAGCACCTATTAGTTCTTTTGAATAGTGCCAATATAAAGTGGGCGATAATCGTTTTGAATACATTCTAGCAAGTTTGACGTTTAATAAATTAGCGTATATGATTTCTAAACCCATGCTTTCTATTTTTTGTATGATTGGCTTGCCAATGTAATTATCATAAATATTATAAGGATGTGAAACTAGTAAAATTTTAGTTGTTTCTTTATTTAATTTTTTTGATTGTTCTTGTTCTTTTTGACGAAAATACTTATTATTTTTTTTTCTAGATTTAAGGTAAGCAAATAAAATTTTGATTGGATTTTTTGTTATAGAAAAACCTAATCGTAAATAGGAAAGAAAGGCAATTGGATTTTTGGTTTTTTCAATATTATAATCTAGAATTTTTAGGTTAGGAAATAAATTTTTTACAATATCATATGTAGCATTAAATTTTACGCAAACTTGTTCATTTTTTCCATAATTTTGAATTCTTGGAATTAAAATATAATCACATTTATTTTGAAGTTTGGCTACATGTCCTAAATATATTTTTGATGATAAACAAGATTCATCTATAGAAAGTTTTTTCCCTGCATCAATAATTTCTTTGGTTGTTTCTCCACTATTTATTACATTGCATCCTAAAGTAGTAAAAAAAGTTTCCCATAATATATGGTATCTGTAATATAGATAGGCTTTGGGTAATCCAACTGTAATTCTTTTCATTTTGTATCACCTATCTAAAAGTATGATGAATTGTTTAATTTTATTCTAAATTTCTAGTTTATTTGTTATATAAATAAGATACAGATAATAAAAAATACACTAAAGTTCAAATCTAATTAATCATTTGAATTTAGTGTATTTTATTACAGTTTATTATAACATATCTTTTAGATTATTCCTCTAATTCGTCGTCATCAACAATTGTTAAATCAGCTAAATCATCATCTGGATCATCGTCAAGATAATTCTCATCTAAACTATCAACTTCATCAATTTCTTGATCTTCTTCTAGTTCTTCATTATCTATTGATTCTTCTTCTGAATCACTATCATCTAAATCATCAATGATTACTTTTACTTTATGATTAGCTTTTAAGTCCCAAGTACCATCCTCTAATAAAATAAATTCTTTTGATGTTGTTAATGACTCAAAAAAATCAGCAATTTTATCTACGTACTCTTGATCAGATAATCCTAGTAGTTTGCACACTTCTTTAAATAAATCAGCTGTATTTTTTGTTGTTTTATTTTCTTCTAAATACATCTTTGCAATTTCCTTGTATGATAATAATTCTAATTCACTTTTTGGTATATTATTTAATTTCATAATGTCCTCCTACATTTCCTCTCTGGGTATTATGCCTAACAAATCTAAGGCATTTTGAATGACTATTTGGGTAGATAATATTAAATTAATCTTTTCTTCCGTTTCAGTAGTATCACTTGTAATTATTTGTTCTTTTGTATAATAAGAATGGAACAATGTGGCTAATTCATAAACATAATTTGCAATAATATGAGGTGCTTCTTTTTTAGCTGCTGATATGACAATATCCTCAAATTCCATTAACTTACTCAAAATAATATATGTGTTTTCCGATTTTAGTGTTAAATAATATTCTTTTATTTTTGGTCTTTGATGATATTTTCTTAATATTGAACATATTCTAGCATTTGCATATTCAATGTAATATATTGGATTTTCGTTTGATTGTTTTAATGCCAAATCAATATTGAAATCCATACTAGTATCCAAACTATGTGACGAAAAGAAGTATCTAGTTGCATTAACGCCTATTTCATCTATTAAATCTATTAGGGTGATTGTTTTTCCCGTTCGTTTACTTAATTTTATTTCTTCACCATCTTTGATTAATCTAACCATTTGAAGAATTTTTATATCCAATAAGTTACTATCATTCCCTAGTATTGTTAAAGCAGCTTTCAATCGTTTGATATATCCGTGATGATCAGCACCTAATACATCAATTAATTTATCATATCCACGATTGATTTTTTCTATATGATAAGCAATATCAGGAGTTAAATAAGTATAATTTCCATCACTCTTGATCAAAACACGGTCTTTTTCATCCCCATAATCGGTTGTCTTTAACCATAAAGCACCATCTTTAATATAACATTTTTCATTGTTTCTTAATTTTGTTAAAATGTCATCTACTAAAAACTTATCATAAAGAGATTGTTCACTCGTAAATGTGTCAAAATTCACTCTGTATCTATCTAAATCTTTTTTTATTTGAGATAATAATTTTTCTAGTCCTTTTTCCTTAAAAAAATCAATATCTTCTTCTAGTTTACTGTTGTTATACTCATCATAAATATTTTGTGCTAAAGCAATAATTTCTTCTCCATAATAACCATTTTCTGGCAAATTACAAGTTTGGCCACATAATTCTTTATATCTCTCTTTAATAGAAATTCCTAGGTTACTCATTTGATTTCCTGCATCATTTACGTAGTATTCTTTTGTTATGTCAAAACCACTATATTTTAAAATTCTAGCTAAATTATCTCCATATGTAGCTCCTCTTCCGTGCCCAATATGTAAGCTTCCTGTAGGATTTGCGCTAACAAATTCTATATTTATCTTTTTATTATTACCAATGTTATTTTTCCCATAATTTCTTTTTTCCGTTAAAATCTTATTTACATAACTTAAAAGAAATTCTTTTTTTAGGTAAAAATTAATAAATCCAGGCGCAACTATCTTTATTTCTTCAATAAGATTTTCATCGGTAATATTTGATTGAACTATATTTGCAATTTCTATAGGGTTTTTATGAAGTGTTTTTGACAAAATTAATGCTATATTTGATGAGTAATCCCCATTTTCTATCTTTGATGGTTTATCAATATTAATTTCAAAATCAATATTTATATTTGCTTTTTTTAAACTTTTTTTTAGAATTTCGCTTAACTTTGTTTTTATGCTCATTCTATTCACTCATTTCTATTTTATATTGATAGTCAGTATTAGAATCGATAATAGTATATGCAATATTAATCATATTATCTGATATTTTTATATTTTTTGTGTTTATATTTATTTCCAAAGTGATTTCTTCTTTTTTTATATAATATGAAGAAGTGGTCGTTTTTTTATTTTCAAATAGTAAAACGCTATTGATTAAATCATTGTTTCTTTCTAGAATTATTTTTTCCGGAGATAGCACTTTTAAAGTATAAAGATCTTTTTCACTTAGATAATTTAGTTTATTTTTATTCTTTATACCAATTGTATCTATGGTTAATATTTCATTATCTGTAATATTTTTTATAAATCCTGAAACATTTACTTTCGTAATAATTCCTCCTTACATGATTAATCAGTAGACATTATACCACAAGTTTTTTAAAAATAAAACTTATATTTATTTTTTTTTAACTAATAATATAAATAAAGATTAAAATTGTCATATTTATTTGAAAAGAGTGATTGTCATATGATAAGGATTAAAGAAAAAATATTTAAAAAATTCGTTTTTTTTATCAAAACAATATTCAGTCTTGGCGTTATTTTTGTTGTAATGAATATTTTACTTTATGGCTATTGTTATATTACTCCTAAATTATCTATTCATAAAACACAATCTTACTATCTATATGATAATGAAAATAAACTTATTTTTGATGATAGCAATGATTGGATAGAATTAAGTAAGATTAGTCCATATTTAATCAAAGCAACTTTAGCAACAGAAGATAAATATTATTATCAACATCTAGGATTTGACTATTCGAGAATTATTAAGGCAGCCATTAAAAATTTAAAAAGTGGTAGTCTAAGAGAAGGCGCTTCTACCATTACTCAACAATATGCTAGAAATTTATTTTTAAATTATGATAAAACTTGGGCGAGAAAAGTAGAAGAAGCTCTCCTTGCAGCAGAATTAGAAACACATTATACAAAAGATGAAATCTTAGAAGGATACTTAAATACAATTAATTATGGTGGGGTTTATGGAATAGAAAACGCTAGTTGGTATTATTTTGGACATAGTGCGGATAGTTTGACACTGGCAGAAGCTTCTATGTTAGCTGGAATACCACAATCACCCGCAAATTATTCCCCTATCATCAATGAAGAAAAGGCGAAAAGTAGACAAAAAATTGTACTCTTATCAATGTACAAAAGTGGGGAAATTACTCAGCAAGAGATGAACAGTACTTATCAAGCACCATTAAAATATATAGGAAAAACCAATCAAAGTAAATTAGAAAATGTATTATATTTTCGAGATGCTGTTATTCAAGAATTAAAAAGCATTGATACCATTTCTGATTCTGTCTTGCAATCTGGTGGTTTAAAAATTTATACTACACTCGATGTTAAAGCACAAGAAAGTTTAGAAAAAGCAGTACAAAAAAATATGCAAGATAATGATGAACTGCAAGTTTCAGGAATGATGATGGATCCTAATGATGGAAAAGTTCTAGCATTAATTGGTGGAAAAGATTATTCTAAAAGTCAATTTAATCGAGCAACAAAAGCAAAAAGACAAATTGGTTCTACAATGAAACCTATTCTTTATTATTCTGCTTTAGAAAACGGATTTACTAGTGCTTCTTGTTTTACTAGCGAAAAAACAACTTTTAATTTCTCTACAGGAAAAAGTTATACTCCTAACAACTATAATAATGCTTATGCTAATCGAGCGATTACCATGGGAGCTGCGATTGCCTATTCTGATAATGTATATGCAGTCAAAACTCATTTATTTTTAGGAGAAAAAAATTTAGTAAATATGTCTCATCGACTAGGAATTCAAACCAATCTGCAACCAAATCCTTCACTTGCCTTAGGAACCGGAGAAATTTCAATGGCAGAATTAGTAGAGGCATATGGAAGTTTTGCGAATACGGGATTAAAAGTGGAAAAACATTTTATTGAAAAAATTGAAGATAGCAATGGAGATACTCTATATCAATACCAATATTCTAAAGAGAGAATACTCAATGAAAGTTTAACTTTTATTTTAAGTGAAATGCTTACTTATACTTATGATAAAGTGTTTATTGACTATAGTTATCCAACAGTAATTAGTCTTCTTCCAAAAATTTCTAACAAATATGCAATTAAAACTGGAACTACTGATACAGATGTATGGATAGTAGGTTACAATAAAAATGTTGTATTATCTGTTTGGAATGGATACGATGACAACAAAAAAATAGGAAAAGATGAGCATAATTATCATAAAAACATTTGGATTGATACGATGGAAGAATATCTAAAAGAAAAAGATAATCAATGGTATGAAATTCCTGATAATGT
>CAKPAK010000041.1 GCA_934132915.1 uncultured Bacilli bacterium | reverse complement strand
AGATATAACAGCATCATTTACCGAAGTATTTTCTTCTGTTCCTCTAACTTCTTATGAAGTCGTAAATAGTGACATTAGAAAAACAAATGTCCAAAAATTAAAGATAAATACCAGTTTCGATTTTGCGTTTTTATCCAATGCTCTTCCAAATGGCTTAGATAAAAACAAAATCTTCACGAAAGACAATCAAGAATTAATTTTACAACTCTCATTTCTATACGGACTAGATGTTGTCAAGATGCAAGATATTATCCCAATTTGTATTACAGAAAGAGGAACATTAAATAAAGAAGAACTAAGAAAAACGTGTAGAAATTATTATCAATTTGATAATCACGGACTCTTACCAACCATTGTTTATAACACGCAACCAGAATATTTAAAGGAACCAGTGGGCGATACTTCCAAACGAGCGAAAATGATTTATACCTTTGAAACCATCAGTCCTTATGATTTATTAAAAAGTAAAAATAATGGAGTGGAACCAACATCAAGAGACCTAAAATTAGCAGAAGACTTAGTTTGTGTTTATAAATTACAACCAGGAGTGGTCAATGTCTTAATTGATTATATTTTAAAAACCAACAATAATAAATTAACACGAGGTCTAGCCGAGACAATTGCAGGACAATGGCAAAGACAAAAAATAGAAACAGTGGATGAAGCAATGCGCTTAGCAGAAAAAGAACACAAAAAATATAAAAAAGGCACCACGCCAACAAAACCAAGAGTAACAAGAGAAGAAAAAGTACCAGAATGGTTTGATAAAAATATAGAAAAAAAAGAAGCAAGCCTAGAAGAACAACAAGCAATGCAAGACTTACTAAAGGAGTATCGATAAGATGAAAGGAATAAAAGAGGTATTAAATGAAACCTATAATCTAAATCAAGATAAATTAATTGAAGATTATGATAAGGCCATAGAAAGTAATAGCACCCTAAAAAAAGTAGTAGAAAACTTAAATTTACCCAAGTCTTACTTGATGAAATATACAACTTCCTTAGAAGAAACGGCTAAAGAATTAAAAAACTGTAAGCATTGCAAAAATATTTTAGAATGCAAAAACTCCTATCCAGGCCATGTCTTTTATCCAGACATTTTAAGTGATAACTTAGTATTTGATTACGTCCCTTGTAAATATAAAAAAGAATTAGATAAAAAAAATAAATATAAAGAAAATATCTATCTTTTTGATGTACCAAAAGAAATTAAAGAAGCCAGTATGAAAAATATTGATATTAATGATCCAAATCGTTTTGAAATTATTAAATGGTTAAAAAATTTCCTAGATACTTATCAACCCAAATCAGGAATGAAAGGATTATACCTAAATGGAAACTTTGGCTGTGGAAAAACCTATCTCATCTCAGCAACTTTAAATGAACTAGCAAAAAAGAATCATAAAGTAGCCATTATCTATTATCCAGAACTCTTAAGAAGTCTAAAAGAATCTTTTGGAAATAATGATGTCTACAATGAGAAGTTTAAGTTATTAAAGACGGTTGAAGTATTATTAATTGATGATATAGGAGCTGAGACAATGACTGAATGGAGTCGAGATGAAGTTTTAGGAAATATTCTCCAACATAGAAGCCAAGAAGGTCTAACAACTTTCTTTACTTCAAACTTAACCATTAAAGATTTAGAAGAACATTTTGGTACAACAACCAAAGGAATCGACCGTGTCAAAGCCAAAAGAATTATTGAAAGAATCAAACAACTGACAACAGAAATGACTCTAGTCAGCGAAAATAAACGAAAGTGAGGAAAAAAGAATGAAAAATAGTGTTGTGCAAGATTTTGTGGACGAAAAAGGAAGAAAGTCAGAAATGATTATTACCTCCGATACGGATGAAAAGGTAGCATTAAAACCAAATTATAAATTACAAAGACCTGAAAGTAATAATAGATATATGAAAAAAGGTGCCAAAGGAAAAGGAACATTTACCTCAGATATTGGTGTAAAAAGCGATGGCTTCGCGCCAATATTTACCCTAGCCCTAATCATTGCCCTAGGTGTTGCTTTAATTGCATTCCTAATGTGGAGAATATAAAATCTCTCTAACTGGAGAGTTTTTTTATGTTCAAAAAATACTTCATTAGCGTCATTCTATAAACACAAAAAAACAAAGCAGAAAAAAATAACACTTTTGTTTTCTATACTAAACAAAATTGACAAATCAAACTGTTTAAGCTATAATTTATTTAGGAGATGAAACTATGATAAAAAGGGAAAAATATTTAAAGAATATCAGACCATTTTATGACGTAGATCTAATTAAAGTAATAACTGGAATTAGAAGATGTGGGAAATCGGTCATTTTAATGCAAATTATTGATGAATTAATGGAAAAAGGAATAAAAGAAGAACAGATTGTATATATCAATTTTGAATTTATAGATTATGCAGAGATAGCTTCCGCAAAAGCATTTAATGATTATGTAGAAGAAAAATTAGTAAACAATCAAAAATATTATTTATTTTTTGATGAAATTCAAAATGTGGACAAATGGGAAAAAGTAGTTAATTCATTTAAAGCAAAATACCAAGAAAAAGTATCTATATTTATAACTGGTTCAAATAGCGATTTATTGTCAGGAGAACTAGCAACCCATATTGCTGGTAGATATGTAAGTTTTCAAATATATCCATTTACCTTTAAAGAGGTATGTGAATTAAAAAAAATAGATATTCAAGATAAATACAATTTAGAAAAGGAATTTAATAATTTTATTATTTGGGGAGGAATGCCACAACGTTTTGTAATGCCAGATGAAAATCAAATTAAAACTTATTTATCAGATGTTTATAATTCTATTGTCGTAAAAGACATAATAGAAAGATTTAAAATAAAAGATATAGATTTATTTAATAGAATATTAACGTATATTATAACAACACCATCTCAAACCTTTTCTGCTGAAAGTCTTTCTAATTATCTATTAAAAGAAAATATGGAAGTATCTAAGGCAACAATATATAATTATCTTGAATATATGTGCAGAGCCTTATTAATAAAGAAATGTGATAGATATGATGTCAGAGGAAAAAGAATATTAAGTGGTAAATATAAATATTATTTAACTGATTTAGGTTTAGGTCAAGTAGTCAATAGTGAAAGAAAAAAACAAATGGGTGCCTATTTAGAAAATATTGTTTATAACGAATTGATTTCAAGAGGGTATGAAGTCAAAGTAGGTACTCTAGAAAAGGGAGAAATAGACTTTATCGCAACTAGATTTGAAGAAAAAAAATATTATCAAGTAGCCTATCATTTATATGATGAAATTATAGATAGAGAATTTGGTGTATATGATAATATCAAAGATAACTATCCAAAATATGTTATTTCTACAGATACATTTGATTTTTCTCAAAATGGAATAATTCATAAAAATATTATTGATTGGTTATTAGAAGAATAAATATTTCTATTTTTCCACAAATCTGTTGAAAAGAAAAAATGAGAATCACTATACTATTATTTAATAAATAAGGTTATGATTCTTTTTTTCATGTTATAATAAATAAAAAGAAGCAATAATTTAAGTATTTTAAGGAGATGACACAAATGATTTATACTCCCCTTCAATTAAAAACAAGTTATACCTTGCTAAGCAGTCTAATTCGCATTCCAACTTTGATCAAACGAGCAAAATCACTAGGCTACCAAGCCCTTGCCATAACTGATCACAACAATATGTTTGGTGTTCCTTCCTTCTATCAAGAATGCAAAAAAAATAACATCAAACCAGTAATTGGCCTAGAACTAGAAGTAGAAGAAAAAAACATTTTATTATATGCCATGAATAATCAAGGTTATAAAAACTTAATTAAATTATCAACTATTGTATCAGAAAGAGAGATTACTAAAGAAGATTTAAATACTTACAAGGAAAATTTAATCTTAGTAATTCCCTATCCCTTCTTTGATGAAGAAATATATAATCTCTATTCCCATCACTATATTGGCTACTCCGCTAAAGAAGAACAAGAAAAAATAAAAGAAGACAAAATATTCATTAATAATGTTTCTTATTTAGAAAAAGAAGACCATAAATACTTAGATTATTTATTAATGATAAAAGAACAAAAAATAATTGGGGAATATATCTTAAATGAAAATACATGTCATCATTTAATGAATGAACAAGAATTATTAGAACATACTACTACAATAGATATAAAAACAACAAAAGAAATTGTGGATTTATGCAATGTAGAAATTGGATATACCAGTAATCTCCTACCCATCTATGATGAAAATATTAATGCTTATGATTATTTAAAATACTTATGTGAAAAAGGCCTAAAGCGAAGACTAAACAACAATGTTCCAGAAATTTATCTTACCCGTTTAGAAAAAGAATTAAGTATTATTAACAAAATGAACTTCTGTAATTATTTCCTAATCGTTTGGGACTATGTTAAATATGCCAAACAAAATCATATCTTAGTTGGTCCAGGAAGAGGATCTGCGGCAGGAAGCCTCGTTAGTTATACCTTAGGAATTATTGACATTGACCCCATAAAATATGATTTATTATTTGAACGGTTCTTAAATCCGGAGCGCGTGACGATGCCCGATATTGATATTGATTTTGATAGTGAAAAAAGACAAGATGTCATCAACTATTGTATTAATAAGTATGGTGAAAAAAAAGTTGCAGGAATTATCACCTTTGATACCCTAGCTGCTAAACAAGTGGTAAGGGATGTTGCCAGAACACTAGACATTCATCTAACGGAAGTAGATACGCTAACTAAACTCTTATCATCCAAAGAAACATTACAAGAAACCATGACAAATAATATCAAATTAAAACGCTTATTAAATGACAATCCAACCTATCAAAAGTTATTTGATATTGCTCTTCACTTAGAAGGATTACCACGAAATATCGGTATTCATGCCTCAGGAATTGTCATTAGCCGTATTTCTATCGATGAGACCATCCCTCTTTATAAAAATAATAGAGGAATCTACACAACAGCCTACTCCATGAATTATTTAGAACCATTAGGCCTTTTAAAAATGGACTTTTTAGGAATCTCTAACTTAACCCTAATACAAGAAGTTCTAAATAATATTAGAAAACAAGAGAATCTAAATATTACTTTTCAAAATATCCCAATAGAAGACAAAAAGACCCTAGAAGTATTTTCCAAAGTAAAAACGGATGGAATCTTCCAATTTGAGTCTCCTGGGATGAAACGCTTTTTAGAAAAATTAAAAGTATCTAACTTTAACGATTTAATCGCAGCAATTGCTCTTTACCGACCAGGTGCCATGGAATTTATTGATAATTATATCAGAAGAAAAGAAGGATTAGAACCAGTAACTTATCCAGACCCTTCGCTAGAAGATATCCTAAAACCAACTTACGGTATTATTATCTATCAAGAACAAATTCTAGAAATCGCTAGAACTTATGCTGGATATACCCTAGGAGAAGCAGATATTTTAAGAAGAGCAATTTCTAAGAAGAAAGAACAAATTTTAATCGAAGAAAAACCAAAATTTATCGAAAAATCTCTTTCTAATGGACATACGAAAAATCAAGCCGAACAAATCTATAACTTAATTTTAAAATTTGCCAACTACGGATTTAACAAATCTCACTCCGTAGGTTATGCTACTGTAGCCTATAAAATGGCTTTCTTAAAAACTTACTTCTTTCAATATTTTGAAACAGCAATATTAAATAACGTTATTGGTAATGATTACAAGACAAAACTTTATTTATCAGAAATTAGACAAAACAAAATTGAAATCTTACCCCCTGATATCAATCAAAGTACAAGTATCTACCAAGTTCAAAACAAAAAAATTATCTGTCCCCTATCCATTATCAAGAATGTCGGCACAACAATTGCAAGTCAGATCATCCAAGAAAGAAAATTATCCCCTTATACTTCATTCATTAATTTTTTAGAAAGAAATTATTCACCAACTACCAAACAAAAGACGACCTTAAACGAAAATAAACCCGGAAGTTTAAATAAAAAAGCCATCATTTCTTTAATCCAAGCCGGATGCTTTAACTCTTTTGGAACAAATGAGAAAACGCTAATTAACAACCTAGAAGAAATCTTTAATTATGTCTTAATTTCCAAAAACGCTGGGATGATTGACTTGCCTCCCCTTAACTTAGAAGAGTATGAGGAATACAGCAAAGAAGAACAAATCGCCAATCAATTCGATATCTTTGGTTTCTACCTAAGTAATCACCCTACCAATATCTATAAAAGTACCACAGACATTGATACATTATCTGTAGAAAAATACTTTGATAGAACAATCTCTATGGTATTATCCATTGACAACATCAAGGAAGTAACCACTAAAAATAATGATATTATGGCATTTATCACTGCTTCTGATGAATATGGACAAATCTCTCTAACACTGTTTCCTAAAACGTATAAACAATATAATCATATTAAGAAAAAAGATATCATTCGTATTTTAGGCCGTGTTGAAAAAAGATTTGACCAATATCAAATTATTGTAAATAGCTTAAATTTATTAGAAAGCAAATAAGAATAATTTCAAACAGAAACTACTCTTATTTAATATCTCTTACCAAAAGAAAAGTCTTTTTAAGTATTTTTATTAAAGAAAAAGATACCCCCTAAAATAAAGAAAATGGGTATCTTTTTGGCATTTCTCCTTCAAATTCCATTTTTTCCTTTGTAACAGGATGATAAAAAGATAACTTTTTAGCAAACAAAGCAACATTCGTCTTTCCGTCATGATTTTTATTGTATTTTGCATCTCCAACTAAAGGAAACCCTCTTGAAGAAAACTGTACACGAATCTGATGACTCCGTCCAGTTTCCAAATGAATTTCCACTAAACTAAAACCATTTTTATAATCTAATCTTTTATAATAAAGCCTAGCTTCTTTTCCATGATTTTTATCTGTAACATAAGAAATATTTTTCTTCTCATCTTTTCTTAAATAATCAACAAATTCTCCCTCTAGAGGAACTTTTCCTTCTACAACAGCCAAATATTCTTTCTTTAAAGTATGATCACTTACTTGTTTTCCAAGCCTACTAGCAGCCTTACTTGTTTTCGCAAAAACCATAACTCCAGAAACAGGTCTATCCAAACGATGAACTAAACCTAAATAAACATTTCCAGGTTTATGATATTTCTCTTTTAAATAATCTTTTAATATAGAAAGCAAATCTCTATCCATGGAACTATCTGCACATACTGGAACATTAATAGGTTTCTCAATAACAAGTAAGTGATTATCTTCAAAAATAATCTTAATCTTTCGTAATTCTTCCATATATTCCACAAGGAAGTACCAAATCATTTTCAACAATTGGTAATCCTATTTCTCCTGTATCAATATTTGCATCTGGAAAAGTAGTCTTTAAAATATTTTCTAAAGAAATTGGAGAAACCCCAGTTGTATAAGAATTAATCAGTAGAAAAGAAAAATCATCATCTAACACATCTTTTACTTTGTCAAGTAATTCCTGTAAATTATCCTCTAATCTCCATACTTCTCCCTTAGGACCTCTTCCATAACTAGGAGGATCCATAATAATTCCATGATATGTCCTGCCTCTTCTCTTTTCTCTTTCCAAAAATTTAATTACATCATCTACAATAAAACGAATTTTATGATCGTCAAGTCCACACAAATGCATATTCTCCTTAGCCCATTCAATCATTCCTTTTGAAGCATCAACATGAACTACCTCACTAGCTCCTGCAAATGATGCCGCCATTGTCGCACAACCAGTATAAGCAAAAAGATTCAAAACTCTAAATTCTTCTCTATTTTCTTTTTTGATTTTATCCATAACATAGTCCCAATTTACAGCTTGCTCAGGAAAAATACCAGTATGCTTAAAATTAGTAGGACTAACCTTAAAAGTCAAATCACGGTAATGAATTTTCCACTCCGAAGGAAGAGTTTTCTTAAATTCCCAATTTCCTCCACCTTTATTACTTCTGTGATACCATCCATCCCATCTATTCCAGATGCTATCATTAGATTTCTTCCAAATAATTTGTGGATCAGGTCTTCTTAAAATCACATTCCCCCACTTTTCAATTTTCTCTCCATCTCCACTAGCAAGACACGAATATTCCTGCCAATTCTTACTAATTTCCATATATTTCCCTCTTTCTATAAAAGATTATAATCAAAAACATAAAAAAAAACAATACATCTTGTATTGTCCACAAATATTATCATAAATATAAAAACAAAATTTTACTTCTACTTATTTTCACCATGTTTTACATATTCCTCTCTCATTACAGAAATTACACGAATAAGAAAGTCTAAATCATTATCCATAAGATACTGACAACCATCAATAATTCTTTTAATTTTATCCTTAGTATCTAATTTTTCAACATTCACATCCATTAAACTAGCAACATCAACTTTAAAATATTCTGCAATATCCCGAATGACAGATAAAGAAGGCTCAGACTTTCCTGTTTCTATCCTAGATAAACAATTACGATTAATTTTTAAAATTGTGGCTAGACTATCTTGAGATAAATCATGCTTCCGTCGAAGCAGCTTAACTTTCTCACCAAACTCCATACTATCAACTCCTAAATCAATAAAATCATTATAAACATACTTTTTCTTATCAAAAATAAATCGAATAAAATATTAACAAGATTGATAATATTATTACCAATACAAGAAAAATAATACTTATCTATCTCTTATCCTTATATAAAGAGAAAAAATAACAAAGTATTTTTCTACTAAATTTAAGATAGATGAATTGACAAAAACAAGTACAAGTGCTATATTTATACCAACACGAAGGTGTTTTTATTTTAGGCAAATACAAATGAAGGAGAAAGAAAATGAAAAAAATAATCAATGGAATCAAAAACTACTTCAAAGGAGTAAAAAAAGAAATTAGTCGTATTCGTTGGACTAATGGCAAAGATTTAGTGAAGTACTCTCTAACAACCGTTGGATTTATGGTAGCATTAGGAGCATATTTTTACGTAATTGACCTTTTAGTATCCCTATTAAGGAGTGTGAATGCATAATGAAAAAAGAATGGTATGTTGTAACAACTGTAACTGGCTACGAATATAAAGTAAAAGAAAAATTAGAAATGATGATTAATTCTATGGAACTTCATAAAAATATCTATCGCGTTGTTGTTCCTGAACAAAAAATTGTTGAAGTAAAAGATGGCGTAAAAAAAGAAAAGGTCAAAAAAATGTTACCAGGCTATGTTTTAGTAGAAATGGTAATGTCAGATGAAGCATGGTATATTGTAAGAAATACCCAAGGTGTAACTGGGTTTATTGGTTCATCAGGAAAAGGAGCAAAACCAATTCCATTACTTCCAAACGAAGTTGACGATATTCTAGGTAAAATGGGATTAAGTAGAATTGACGCTTCTAAAGAATTAGAGCCAGGTAAAAAAGTACGCATCCTAGAAGGCCCATTTAAAGATATGGAAGGTACTATCGAAAGTGTTGATATGAAAACCCAAAAATTAAACGTAAATGTTGATTTATTTGGTCAAGCAACAAAAGTAGAAGTAGATTTAGCTGATATCTCTAGCATAGACTAGTAAAAAGGCATGTATTTACTGAAATAAAAGCAAATAATAGTTGAAAATGAAAAAAAAGTATGTTATGATTATAACCGCAGCAAGTATTAGGTTTAATAAGTGGAAGGAGAGAAAAGTAAAAAGAAGAGGGCGGACAATTACCGAATCTAACTTTTCCACCCGTTTGAACCACTCGCGAAAAAATAACAAATTTAATTAGGAGGTGTTTTTCGTGGCAAAAGAAATTACGAAGAAAATTAAATTACAAATCCCTGCTGGACGCGCTACACCTGCTCCACCAGTTGGAACAGTATTAGGACCTGCAGGAATTAATTTACAAGAATTTTGTACAAAATTTAATGACTTATCAAAAGACAAAATGGGAGATGTATTACCAGTTGAAATTACTATTTATGACGATAGAAGCTTTGACTTAGTATTAAAAACTCCACCAGCACCATTCTTACTTAAGAAGGTTGCTAAAGTTGCAAAAGGAACAACAAAAGGAGAAACTGTTGCAATAATTACTCGTGACCAATTAAAAGAAGTTGCTGAAACTAAAATGCCAGATTTAAATGCTTACGATATTGACTCTGCAATGAAAATTGTAGAAGGAACTGCTCGTAACATGGGAATCGAAATCAAAGATTAATAATTCCTAGAATAGGATTTAATTCCTATCAAGTGGAAGGATTAAAGTCCGCACGAACCACAAAGGAGGTAAAAAAATGAAAAAGAGCAAGAGATATGTTGCAAACTTAGAACAAGTTGATAAAAATAAAAGTTATTCTATAGAAGAAGCTGTTGCATTAGTAAAGAAAACATCAAATTCTAAATTTGATGAAACACTAGAAGTAGCAATGAACTTAAACCTAGATGTAAAAAAAGCTGACCAACAATTAAGAGGAGCTGTTGTATTACCACACGGAACTGGTAAAACAAAAAAAATCTTAGTATTAGCAAAAGGAGATCAAGCTAAAGCTGCTACTGCTGCTGGAGCAGATTATGTAGGAGATGTTGACATGATTGATAAAATTGCTAAAGAAAATTGGTTTGACTTTGATGTTATCATCGCAACTCCAGAAATGATGCCTCAATTAGGTAAAATTGGTAAATTATTAGGACCTAAAGGATTAATGCCTAACCCTAAAACAGGTACAGTTACTACGGATGTTGCAAAAGCAATAGAAGAAACACAAAAAGGTAAAGTAAACTATAGAACAGATAGTTATGGTAACGTTCATGGTATTTTCGGAAAAACTAGTTTCGAAGATGCAAAATTAGTAGAAAATTTAAAAGCATTTATCGATGTAATACTTAAATCAAAACCATCTTCATCTAAAGGAAACTATGTTAAAAATATCTCTATCTCATCTACAATGGGACCTGGAGTAAAAATCGATTTAACAAGTGTTGACAAATAAATTTAAGTATTATATAATATAACGCGTAATCAGAAATTTATGCCCAAGACAGTAAGGACACAAAAATGTGTTTAATCATCTTACCGAGGAATAAAGTAAATAAATCTTTTTATCTCTCGGAAGTATTTTCTGAGAGATTTTTTAAGGCATAAAGAACAGAAAGGAGTTGTTATAGATGGCCAATGCTAAAATCCTAGAACAAAAACAAGTTGTTATTGACGAAATCAAAGAAAAATTCGCCAATGCAAAGTCAATCGTTTTATTTGACCCTCGTGGATTAAAAGTATCAGAAGTAACTGAGTTAAGAAGAAATTTAAGAGAATCAGGATCTGACTATAAAGTATACAAAAATACTTTAGCAAAAAGAGCGATTGCAGATAGTGGTTTAGAATTAGATAGTTATCTAGAAGGACCAACAGCAATTTCATTCTCTAGTGATGAACTTGCCCCAGTAAAAATTATTAGCGAATTTGCAAAAAATCATGAAGCACTAGAATTAAAAGCTGGAGTAGTAGAAGGAAAAGTTGCAAATGTAGAAGAATTAAATTCTTATGCAGCAATCCCATCAAGAGAAGGATTATTAACAATGTTAGCAGGTGGATTAATTGGTACAGTAAGAGACTTATCTATCTGTCTAGATTTATATTCAAAAGAAAAAGAAGAAAATTAATAATAAAAATATAAGGAGGAATTTATAATGGCAAAATTAACAAAAGATGAATTTATTAGTTCATTAAAAGAAATGACAATTCTTGAAATTAAAGAATTAGTAGACGCAATGAAGGAGGAATTTGGAGTAGATCCAAGCGCAGTAGCAGTAGCAGCAGCACCAGTTGCAGCAGCTGAAGAAACTGGTCCTTCTAAAGTTAATGTTGTATTAACAGCAGCAGGAGCAAACAAATTACCAGTAATCAAAATCATTAAAGAAGTAACTGGTTTAGGATTAAAAGAAGCAAAAGAAATTGCTGATAATGGTGGAGCAATTAAAGAAGGCGTAGCAAAAGAAGAAGCAGACGCATTAAAAGCTCAATTAGAAGAAGCTGGAGCTTCAGTAGAATTACAATAATAATTCATTGGAAAAGAATCAATAACCAGATTCTTTTTTTTGTTTAAATTACATCTAAATTTTTAGACTTTTTGAAATTCGATGAACTTAGTAAAAAAATGTTATAAAGTTATTTAATACCAGGTTAAAGTTTTATAAAAAAAGTTTAATTTTTGTATTCTTTAGGATGTGAAAAGGATAAAATACAATAAAAAGCACCCCTAAAATTTAGAGATGATGCTAGAGAATACCAAATTTCAAAGAACCGATTTTAATATACTATCTATAGCATTCTATTCTCTAAAGTTATTTTTACTACAAAAATCTAAACTTTTGAAAAATAAATAGAATGAAAAAATTTACACATAACTTTTTATATGATAGAGGTATGAGAATAAATCAATGCTAACAGAAGTAAAAAATAAACAAAATTAGAAAAAATATCATGCTTTGACATCATGAAAAACTTTTTGTAAACTTTAAAAGAATAATTGAATAAATTTAAACTTTATGCTAAAATCTTATCAAGAGGTGAATAGTATGGACGAGAAAACTATATTGACAAGATACCAAGATGATTTAAAAAATATTGATGAAGCAATAAAAAGTATTGACAGAGATTTAAGAGATTTCCAAATTGAAAAAGAAAAAATTAGTAAATATGAATATGATTATCGTTGGAAAGCAGAGGAAGAGAAAGCAATAAATTACAAAAATAGTCTACTTTCTAAAAAAGTTAATTTAGAACATGTACTTAAAGCATATCATATGGCAAAAATGTATTTAAATGATATTGAAAAATTAAATGCTTTAGAGTTAAGAGATCCAAAAGAAAAAAAAGAACTTCAAAATGATATTGAACATTTACATGAACTTTTAAATAAAAACATGGAATTGCTACCTTCAGAAATGCAAATAGCTATTTCTGAAAAAACTAGTATTTCGGAACTAGAAGAATCAGACACTTTAGAATCGGGAATAGAAAAGAAATCAACCGAACAAGTTTTAAAACATATAGAAGATTATCGAAAAACTATAATTGATGCAAATCGTGAAATAAAGCATCTTGAAGAAGAAATAGAGAAATTACAGCAAATTCATGGCACAATTCCTGAAAAGGAATACAATCAAGAGTTGCTTTCATTAAAAGGACATGTTAGAAGAGAAAGAGGAAAATTGTTAAGGGCAAATCAAGTAGTGAATTGTTATGAGATCATTTTAAACAATGAAGAACGTCTTGCTGAAATAGATACAATAAATGCCCGAGATGAACAAGAAAAAAGTGAGATTGAATCCGATAGAAAAAAATTAAAAGCCGAAATTTTTGAAAATAAAAAATTTCTTCCCAAAGACATTTTTAATTCAATAGAAATATCTAGTGAACAAAAGTTTTCTTCTCAAGTTTTACCAAAATTAGATGAAATTATTCTAGCTCCCCCACAAGAAGAAAAAAACTCAATTACAGATAAAGAAAAAACGGAGGAGGATCCACTTGACTCTGAAGAGATAGCTGATTCTCATTTTTTAGAAAAAACAGAAGAAAAATTAGCACAAAGACAAGATAATGGAAGGACTTTACCACCAGAAGTAGTGAAATTAAAAAATCTATCCTTAGAGGAATTACAAGATCAATATATTGATTTAAGCAATAAAATTGCTACTTATGCTAATCAAGAAAATAGAGAAGAAAATCAGGAACTTCAACAATTAATTGAAAAGAGAAATAATGTTGTTAATGTAATTAATTTCAAAGGTGGCGCGATTCCATTAATGGATAAAAAATTAATTTCAGAAGAAGAAAAGTTAGAAACCCCTAATTTTGCTTTTCAAAGTAAGAAATTTGACAATATCATTAACAATATTAATCATATCATGGATTCTAGTCAAAGCTCAAAAGAAGTACCTTCTCACGGAACCATTGATGATATTGCAAATCGAATAACAGCTGGAAAATATTCAAAACAAGCAGAAGCAACACCAACTCAATCACAATCTCCTTCCCATTCTGAAAATAATCCAACAAATAATCAAGAAGGAGCAATTATTGTTCCACCCGTTGAACCAGAACCACAAGTAGAAACATCACCCGTTGAACCAGAACCACAAGTAGAAACACCACCAGTTATTGATGCTACTCCGACTTCCACGATTGTTCCTTCGGAAACACCACATCATGAACAAGCGAACCGTCGTCCTTCCAAAAAAGTAAAAAATGTAAGAAAAGCAAAAAAGAATATTGCAAAAAAAATAATATTGAGAATTGGAATTGTTGCTGTAACTCTTGTTTTGATTGCAACCGGCGCGATTAAAAGAAATGATAGCAAAAATGCAAAACGTAGTGAGCCAATCACGAATGAAGAAGCTATTAAAATATTTACAAACTATGATACGGAGAAACAAACGGAAATCACATCTCCATCAGAAACCGAATATGTAGATTTAACTGTTGATGATCAAAAGACCGATAGTTCAGATTTGATAAACCAAAATGTTAAAACAACTTTCCAAACAGAACCTCAATCTATAGAAATTACCGATGATGAACTTCCTGAACAAAAAATTACAGGTTCAAACGTAAGTGAGGAAAGTATGCAAAATGATAACATACAAACAGTCCCTTCTAATGATGTTGCGGATAATTTTGATGCTACATTTACAGTTGGGGATTCTATAAATACAACTTCAGAATACACGCAACCTGAATCTTTATCTGTATCAGGAAATGATGTTAGGATTGGAAGTGAAGTATCGGTTGCGGGAAATATTTATGACGATGAATTTGATGCACTTTATGGTGAAAATGGAAAAACACAATATTTTGGAACTATGCCTAAAAGAGTTATCGTTGGGGTAGGTATTGTTAACGATCAAGGAATGAATGTTGTTTATGCCGAAGATAATAATGCTAACCAAGAAATACAAAATTTGATTAATGAAGGTGGAGAAGTTGTAAGTATTTTAACTGCTAATAAGGAAAAATATTTACAAAATTACAACGGTACGCAAACTTTAACCAAAGAGGAAAGAAAAGCCGCTTCTGAAGGATGGTACAACATCAATGAAATTGTGTCAGAAAACACATTAGGAAGGAGTATGTAAATGAAAAAAATAGAATTATACGACATTATTACCTTAGAAGATGATGTAGAATACACAGTTTTGAAAATGTTAACAAAAAACAATAAAGATTATTGTCTACTCGCTCCAGTTGATCAGGAAGAAGAACCCGACATGGAGAATTTAAAAATTGTAGAATTAATCTCTTCAAATGAAGAAACTAGAGTTGAAGAACCAGAAGAGGAAATTACCCAAAAACTGGCAAAAGATTTCTTAAAATTATTACGAGAAGAAATTAACGAAGAAGTTTAAAAATTTATAATAAGTAAACGATGGAAAAAGTTCAAAAAATAAAACTTTTTCCATTGACTTTTCTAAAGAGAGATGCTCATCTTTGACACTTTTTAAAGGATAAAAACTCCCTAACCCTTATTTTGAAAGGCTTTAGAGAGCTTTTTAGTATC
>CAKPAK010000040.1 GCA_934132915.1 uncultured Bacilli bacterium | reverse complement strand
TGAGTCGATTCTTGAATTTGAGTAATCTCATTTTGTAAATTTTGAAGAGATTGATCGGCTTCTTGAACTAAACTATCTGTCTTATTTTGCATACTTTGTATTTGTTCTTGAATTTTTTGATGAGCAATTTCATAACCATTTCCATCAATATTTTTACTTGGATTTTGAGATAATTCCTCATTTATCTCTTGCATTCCATTTACTGCATCATTCAATTTTTGCTCTGTACTATTTTTCTGCTTCAAACTTTGAATTTCATCCTGCATCATCTGATGAGCCTGTGCAGCTTGCTGATCAATCTTATCTCCTAGAGGTTCAGGCATAGAAACAACTAAATCATCCAATCCATTTTGTTCAGCAACTTGTTGAATGGTTTGATATGCTTGTTCAACAGTTTCAACTGGTGCATCTATGGCACTTTGTGTTGAATCTTGTACATTCACAGTATTCTGTTCAGCATTACTACTCTCCTGATGTTGTTGAGTCGATTCTTGAATTTGAGTAATCTCATTTTGTAAATTTTGAAGAGATTGATCGGCTTCTTGAACTAAACTATCCGTCTTACTTTGCATATCTTGTATTTGTTCTTGAGTTAATTGAGCAGACTCATTAATATTTAAGCTTTCCTTTGCAACTTGATTTGATAAGCCATCAAAATCTACTGTACTTTGTTTTTCAACCTCTAAATTGCCATCATTTAAGAAAAAAGCATTTATATCAACATCATTCATTTTTGAATATTTTTTAATATTATTATAAAACAAAGTTAAATACTCCTTATATTTAGAATAATTTGTTCTTAAACTAGTCATTTCTGATTCAACACCATATTCTCTACCAAAATAATAACTATTAGTTTCTTTCAAAGCAGCCGCAATAACCTTTGTTCTAACACTATTATATGAACCATGACTTCGTGGTTCATCACCATATCCAATAAAATCATTTATTGCACCAGTTAATCCTGGAGGTGGATTAAACTCCATTTTTGTTTCTTCTCTTATTTCTTCGCATATATTAAGATAATCAACAATATATTCATCACTTGAATAAATGACAATACTTTCGTCTCTATAAAAATTACTTTTCTTAATATTACTTACCCCATTACTCATATCTGCAGTTTTAAAGTAAAAAGGTATTCCTCTTTCTTCACATTTTTGAGCAAACAACAAAGAAAAATTAATTGTATCTGAAAAATTAATGTTATTTATATATAACCTTTTTGATGGAGAAACCTGAAAATCATTAGACCTAATATGGCTAAAAGCACCATTTTGTGACTTTATTTCATACTTAGTAGAATTTGAAAACTTTTTATAAAACGACATTATTTCTTTATTTGTAGGAGCACTTTTAACCGAATTAGTAAGGCTAGTCAATGCACGATAAGCAGCTTTATAATAATTAGAAATACCCTGTTGTTCAAAAGTTTCATTTAATTTAGATTCAATTTTCCCTATCTGTTCATAAGTACCAATTGGATTTGTTGCCACTTTATTTAATTCGTTTATTGTATCATACATATTTGGATTTTTATAATCAAAATTTTTTAAAAAATTAATAAATTCTCTTCTTTTATATGACAAAGAAATTTTTTCAAAGAAAAGAGCTGTTGATTCTCTAACATTTTGAAAACCATTAACAAGATTATCACTTAATTCAAACATGTTTATTTTTAAATTAGAAATATTTTCATGTAATTTTGAAGATACATTAAATAAAATTTGTTGGACATTTTCCTTATGAATTGTTGTACTTTTCTTTAATGACGTACTAATATCTTCAATATTTTCTTTTGCTACGTTAATACCGTCTTTAAGAGCCGTCCCTACTTCGTTAATTTTGTTAACTACCTCATTTAAAGATGACACATATTTTCCTGAATTTTTTATCAAAAGCTGTTGTTCTATTAAATCCGCTATTTCCTTGCCAAAAAATGAAGTATTCATCTCATATCCATTTAAAACTAAATCTGAAAATGAAGTATCAATTCCACGCTCTTTTAATTTTTTTTCAATAATATTCTCTAATTCTTTAGCTGCTACCTTATTAATAGAATCTATTCCATTATTTTTACAAGAATTAAAATATTCATGTAATTTTTCTAAATCAATCTCCTTAGTTTCAATATTAATTATATTATTATTAACTAAATATTCTTTTGTCATAGGAACTATTGTCCCATCTTGCAATTTTATAGAAAACTCCCCATTTTGAAACTTCTTTGTATTAGAAATATTATTTCCTAAATTTATTGCATTAGTCCCAGCTCCCAATAGCAAAGTAGAAAGTACAGTCACAACAGCCGTATCAACACTTTCTTCTTGCAAACCACTAAAATCAACAATACCGCCAGTAGCCCCATCAAGAACTATCTGAATAATATTTTGAATCTCTTCCTCCGAAACTTCATTAATTAAATCTGCTCCAATTACCTTTAAACTTCCTAAAACAGCACTTTTTACCGTTGGGTATAAAACACTGGAGGAATCTTCAACAAATTTTTTAGTTATACTAATTCCAGGTATACGCCCAACAAACACTTCAGAAATCAATTCAGAAGTCGCACTCATTCCAGCATAAGCAATAGCTTGCGCAACCGTCTTTCCTTTTTGCATTCCTTCCTGATATGAGCTTCCATATGCACTAGCAAACAAAAATGTCGATGCTAGTTTTTGTCCTAATGAAGGTAACCCAGCAAACGAAAATACTGCACTACTTGCAACTGAAGGCAACATATTTCCAACATTTAATCC
Organism: uncultured Bacilli bacterium; assembly: GCA_934132915.1. The sequence goes on along the minus strand of CAKPAK010000040.1, from coordinate 12,859 downwards.
TGTACTATATGCCTGTTTAATCCACCATAATTTAATATCACTTTTCTCCTGTAAATTTTCAATACAACTAGCATAAGGCTCCTCATTTTTTAGATTTTTATAATAATCATAATCTTCCTGACTGATCCTTTTTGTTTCTAAATATACATCCAACAAACAAGGCGAATCAAGTTTTTTTAATTGATCCGCAGTCGCTTGATCAATTGGATTCTCTTCATCATTTAATAATTCTTCAATATCTGAATCACTTAATTCCATAAACATAGAAGCCCCACCAATGATTTGCAAAAAATATTGAGAAGCATACTGCTGAGACGTAACAGTTGTATCACCAGTAAAACATCTACAAACATTATCAAACCATCCCTCAAGTCCATCCGCTGTAGATACTCCCAAAGATTTCAAAACATCTCCAAACACTTCTTTGCCAGATAAAACTTGTTGGATTTCTTCCTCTGCTCTCTTTTGACCATAATACCTATTTACATCATCTTCCATTGAATAAATAAAATCTTTAGCACGATCTGGAGACTCATTCTTAGATAAATACAAACAATCATTAACTTGATCATCACTCATTTGAGAATAAACCTTCAAAACAACAGATTGACTATTAAGATACATCGAAAAGCATTGATTCACAAATTCTTCTCTAGTTTTGGGCGTATCTCCCAATACTGCCTTAATTACCTCATCATCTTGATAAAGTTTTTCCAAAATGATAATCCATTCATCATCGGTAATATAACTATTAACATTCTCTAAATTCTCTAAATGAATACACCCATCACGTAAGATTTGTTCTTTAATATTTTCTATTGGGAAATCAAAAGTAGTAGAATCATACATTGTAATTTCTATAGAATCTGGTAACGCCATTGATGAGAGATACTCTTCACTATCTCTTAAATTAATCAAATAATTAAAAGAATTTTTTTGATACTGTTGTTTTAAATTATACTTTTGTACATTAAGTTCAGAAATCATTCTATTATTTTCATTAATCTTTTTTTGAGATTCTGGATTAGGCTCTTCTAAGCGAACCCCCATATAGTAATGTCCTGGAATTACATCTTTGGATAATTGATCATTTTCTTTTTCTAAATCTTCAATTTGGGAATCAATGCTTAACATTTCCACAGTAGCCATAGCCGCAGCACCATTTCCTTTATCAAAGTCAGCAAATAAATCTTCCCTATCTTCTTCATCTATCTGTTTATAATTCAAATAATCTGTAAATACATCCCTATCTGTTGATAACAATACAGTTTGTTGCTGCAATAAACCATTCAAAAATTCCGTAACATCACCATCAAACAATTCTGAAAATTCGGATAAATTGCTACTAAACAAAACAATAATTTCATAATTTGTCATATCATTATAATTCGTATCAGGATCTAAATTACTCAAACAATCCCGAATAATTCCAACCGAGTAATCATACAGTTCCTTGTTACTCATATTTGAAACATCAACAGTATTATTGACAGAAACTTGATTTGAATCAAGTATTCCAACAATTTTATTAACAGCGGATTGGAAATCTAAAAATCCCTGCTTCAAAGTATCTTTTATCAAAGAAACTTGATTATCTCGAACATCAACAACTTCATCAACAATATACTGCTCAAATTCATTAAATAACTTTAAAACGCCATCAACATTAATATTTATTTCTTTTTTTTCATAAAAATTAAGAGACTTTAAACCACATACCAAATTAACAACATTTGCTTTTATTTTGTTCTCATAAAAATCTGACAAAAAAGCATTCATTGTCAGAGAAATATGATTTAAAGAATCCTTAGAAAAAGAAAAGAATGAATCAATACCATTAATAATTTTATCCGCACATTCCTTGACATTAGACACCATCAAACTTTGCACCCATTTTGGAAGGCCACTACTAGAATACTGATTAAGAACTTCATCTCTTTCAGAAGCAATACTTTCTATTTTTTCTTTAAAATCCTCGACACTAAAATCATTACTAAAAAAATAAGCACCATCATCAGATTGTTTGATACTAAGAAAAACATTTTCTTGATATTTTCCTTTAGAGTTCAAAACATATGGATCTGTCACTTGAAAACAATTAATAGAACTACCATCTTCCATTTCAAAAGGACCATATCTTAACAAATAACCATTATCTAAAGCAATTTGAAAAATACTCTTTACATAATCAGGATCTTTTCCACTTTTGTTAGCTAATAAATTAATTAAAATTTGATCATTCGGATCTACCCAACTCAAATCAAATAAATCAAATTTTTCAACATTATCATCATTTGCCAATAAAGTTAGTTCTTCAATTCCATCATTTTTCATCACAACAGTATTTTTTACTTCACTAGTAGTAAAGGAAAATAACTTTGACAGCCCACTAGCAACTCCAGAAACAATTTCACCTAAAGCATCAGTATTAATCGCAGAAGTATTGGTTGAACCATTTTCTCCAACATTTTGACCAAAACTGCTCCCGCTCACATTTGAACCACTAAAATTTGTCGAAGAAGATGATCCAGACATATTACTACTTTGAGAAGAAATCGTACTAGAATTATTAGATACACTACTAACATTAGTAGGCATATCTATCTTATCACCAGTTTCAATATAGTCAGGATCTTTTATATCATTTAATTTCACCAATTCATCGACCGTTGTATTGTTTTCTCTTGCTATTTTTGAAAGAGTATCTCCTTCTTGTACTATATATGACCCATCTTCTTTTTCGTTACCAATATCGGAGGAATTTAATCTGTTATTTGGAAGAATTATTTTTTCACCAATCTCTATCATATTAGGATCATCAATATTGTCATTCAATTCCAAGATTTCTTCTACCGTAGTATTATTATCCCGTGCTATTTTCGAAAGAGTATCACCACTTTGAACAACATCAATTTTTTTTATTGAAGGTTTTGGTATCGCTGCATTTAATGCACTTTGAGAATTATCCTCTCGTTTAGAAGAGTTTATTTCTAACTTTTTTATATTAACTTGTCCCCAACCCATATTTTTCACCTTTTCATATTAATTTAATAACTTTATCTCTTGTTTTTTTTATTGCATTCAACTGAGTCAAATGTGCAATCTTTCCATTAATCAAATAATTTTCACTAAGTAAATTCTCTATTTTTTTCAATGAATCATTCGACTTTAGTACTTTCCTTTTTAATTGTGCCTTTTTAATTTGCAAAATTTCCTCATCCATCACAACTTACCCCTCCTTAAAAAAATGACTATCAAGCGTTGATTTTATATTATTATGAATCATTACCTCTTCATTCAATGCCATTAGCATTTTTTTATTATTTCTATTAATAGTATCAAAATTTTCCCTAACAATTTGACTATCAGCAAATATCATATCCTGATTACTAGAAAAATAATCTCTTTCTAAGGAACGATAAATTTCCTTCAAGTCTTCAAAATTTAAAAATTCATTTTTTACCCAATACTCCAATTTAGAAATTTCCACTTGAATATTTTCTATATCTAAAATAATTTGATCCTCGCCCATTATAACACCTCAAAAAATTAAAGACTTTCTCCATTAAAATCAAACTCTTTTATTCTTCTAAAATTCAAATTACTACACCTCATACAAATTATTCTTTCACTCTCAGCAATATAAGAAAAATCATCTAAAATAATTTTTCGTAAACTTTGAGTCAGAAATATCAAGGAATTAATTGTCTGTAACATTTGTAAACCATCAGAACAATAATTACAAATTTCACTACATAAATTTTTTATTTCCCTCAATGAATTTAAATAATTATCAAAAGCAAAAATTATATTATCCTTACTTTCTAAATTAATATTTACACGATTCCCAAACCTTGCATACTTTTCTATAATTTCAGAATAAATATCATTAATTTCTTTGAAAAACAACAAATTCATATCAATATCACTTTTTATTTCATCCGTACAATTAAAAAAAAGCATAGATTTTTGTGAATTCCAAAATGTATTAACATCTTTCAAGCAATTATTTAAGTTAATATGAGACAACTCACATTTTTCTATTTTAACCTTCAAAAGTTTATTTTTTTCTTTTAAATCCAAAATATCTACTTTCACAATTTCATCATTCTTTCTATCTTGTTTAAAAGTACTAATAGTATTACCTATTAATACTCTTTGACAAAACAGAAAAAAATTATTCTCCTGATATTTCAAGTTGTTTCAACTTTCTTTCATTATCGCAAACCTCAGTCATAGAATTAATTTCATTTTTAATAGAGACAATTCCCTCTTCGCCAGTAATCTTGCTAATTGTAGAAGATATTGCCGAAATTGCATTTCCAACATAAGAAGTTCCTAAAGAAGTCTCAATACTACTCATATACCCATTAATATTTGATAATTCATTAACCACATTAGTTAGTTCATTAATAATTGTATCAGAAGCAAACTCTTGTAAATTAAAATCTGTATCCGGATAATTATAACCATCCTCTAAGCCACTCCAATTCAATTGAACTTCAGATACTGTAACTGCAGATAATTCATTAACACTTGCTCCCAACTCAGACTGCGCAATAGAATTAGCAGTTGCTCTCAATGCTTCTATAGCAGATTGTCCTCCATTAGAAAATAAAGATTTATTAATACTATCAACCAAAGAATTAACCGTTGCCAAAACTTTCGTCATATCCTGATGGGCACGAGTTGAATTCCATATTCCTTCCATAGCACTAAAAAAGTTACTTTCAATATTTGACATACAAGTACTTATTGCTGAACAACTGGTTTCAATATTACTTAATGAAGTATTAAAAGTTGCAATATTAATCACTGCCATATTTTTCACTCTCCTTCTTAAATTTTTATATTATGGCACTACATATTCTGTAGTTAACTCAATTATCGCAAATTTTTCAAAAAAAAAAAAGTATTTTTACCAATAGTTAATCTGAAAAATCACATAAATATATACAAATAAAAATTTTGAATTTTAGTAAATATTTTTTAGATGAATAAAAATACCAAAACAAAATGATAATCAATATAAATCTAAACTCTACTAAAATTCAAAATAATACAATCAAATATATTAAATACTAAGCAAAATCAATTCAGTAGCATTCCTAATATTAGTATCAATAAGAACATCATTATTTCTATAGATTTCTCCTGTAATCTTATTTAAAAGAAGAAAATCTTTTTGATAAAGTTCAGGAACATTAACTAAATCAGAAATTGATTTTATCATCAATTTTTTTAATTTCCAAATCAATTCATTAACTGGTAAAAAAATATCATAAGAAATACCTAATTCCAAAACAGTTACTTTAACTAATACCTTATTATTCATTTACATCCTCCTGAGTAATAAAATCAATTAGCTTAGACAAAGTTGCCAAATTATCATTAATAACAAATCCCATATCATTATTATAATTAGCCATCATTTCTTTATTCAATGCGGAAATTCTAAACAAACTCTGTTCTGCTAATCCTCTTCCTATCCATAAACCACTACTTGTATTAAATACATTTTTAAACCAAATTTCCATATTATATGTTTTTAACTTATTAAATTCTTCAACAATAAATATACCAATATGCTCATACTTTTTTAAATTTCCTGTTAATGTTTGAAGAATTTTAGAATTATCCAATTTGCTTAATATTTTACTTACTCCATAGATCACAATAACTCCTTCTTGAACAGAATTATTTTTAATTAAATTTTCAACATAACTATTAAGTTCTGTAATTACTTTATCAAAATCTTGAGTATAATAATTAGGATATAACTTTGTATCTAAATTTAAATTTTTTAAACCATCTAAAATCATAATTGGAATACTAGGAATATTTATCAATAAACCTAAAAGACTTCTAACAAAAATACTCATATTACCAATTTTATTTGAAGAAACAACAAAGCCAATATCATTTTTTAGATTAATAAATTGCGTTGTTAAATCTTTTTTAGAAATTCCTATTGGTATATTAGATAAACTTATTTGATTTACATTTAAATCATCAATTCTTACTATGTTAGGTAAAGCAGGTATTTTTTTAGCTCTTAATTGATTTTCATTTTGTTTTTGTTGAACAAATGTTAAAATAAAATTGCTCAAATCATCTCGATTAGATACTATACTAGATACTTGAAATTCATGAATCTCTCCAACTTGACAAATACCACGTCCAACCAAATCTCTAGGTACCAATCTTTTTCTAGTACCAAAAATTTCCATATAATCTGAATAATCTTTCAATTTAAGTGCATAATAGTGATTAAAATTTTGGGATACTTTTCTGTAAACAGAGCTTGCTGATATAGCAGTTATAATAAAGATAATTCCATATCTTTCAGAATCCCGCACTAATTCTGGTAACTCTTCAAATAAATTTTTATTATTTTCATTAATCGAATCATAATTATTCATTATTACAGTAAATAATGGTAATTTATCAGGAAATTTTTTGGAAAATTGTTTATATTCTCCACCAAAATCAGAAAATAATTTTTTTCTAGTATCTATTTCCTCTTTAATCAATTTCATTAAATTAGAAAATTTTTCATCTTCTCCCTGGTAAACACTTCCCCCAACATGAGGTAATTTATTAAATTTTCTTAAAGTTTCTGAACCATAATCGATAATATAGTAATTAATTTTGGAAGAAGAATAATTTTTAATTGTTGAATATAACAAAACTTCCAATAACATTTCACTCTCAAAAGAATCATTCCCATATATTATAGTATTACCATCATTCAATAAATCATAAACAACAATATCTTGTTTTTGCGATTCAGGAGCATCATATTCTCCAAGAATTGCCACAACACCATTATCAACAGGAACCACATTGTATTTCTTTTCAAGTTCACTTTCTAAAATAATTTCAGGAATATTTTCAAGCCATAACCTTTTTGAAACTTTGTTTTCTTTATTAGCAATAGATATAATATTTTTCATAATTGCAGCAATTTGCTCACCATTAGCTTCTTTTTTCATTCCACTACCAGCTTGCATACTTTTTATATGTCTTCCACAATCATCAATAAAATTAATACTTTTATCTATAGACTTCACAATAGTATCTGAAGGATAATATTTTGCACCACAATAACCAGACTGACCCTTAGCAAAATATTCATCATATCCAACCTGCAAAAAAAATCTTCCCGCTTCCTTAATATGTGCTGCATCTGGTCTTTTTATCATTTCTTTACTATCCGCTTCATCCTGAACCTTTAAACATACTTTAAACTTTGAGTTTGACCAAATTTGATCATTAACAACACCACTAGGTTTCTGTGTCGCCAAAATTAAATGAACCCCTAAACTACGACCAATACGTGCAATACTTATCAAATTATCCATAAATTCTGGCTGTTGACTTTTCAATTCAGCAAATTCATCACTAATAATAAACAAATGAGGAATTGGCTCCTTTAACTTACCTTCTTTATAAAAACGTTGATATTTATAAATATCAATGGTGGACTCATTTAACATATCTCTAGCTTCATTAAATTTAGCTTGTCTTCTTTTTACTTCACTATCAATACTAACCAAAGTCCTATCCATTTCTGCTTTATCCAAATTCGTTATCGTACCAACAAGATGCGGTAGAGTAACCCCCGTAGTTCTATTCTCAAACGCTCCAGTTAAACCTCCACCCTTATAATCAATTAAAATAAAAGCCACATCATCTGGACTATAATTAATAGCCATCGACAAAATATAAGTAATAATAAATTCTGATTTCCCACTTCCCGTTGTCCCAGCGATCAATCCATGTGGACCATGAAATTTCTCATGCAAATCCAAATACATTAAATCTCCATTTTCATCCACTCCAACTTCTGCTTTCAAACTACTAGTGGAATCATTGGTATTCCACCTATTTAATATATTTAATTGCTCAACTTTACCAACATTTTCCATTTCCATAAAACTAATAGAATCTGGCAAAGAACCAACCTTTTCCTCAAATTCAATAGGAATATTGGATATTTTTCTAACCAAATCCATATAATTAATCTGATAATTAATTTCATCATGAAAACCAATAATTTCCTGATTATCAAAAGAATTTTTTAATATTCCACTATTAGGGTCTCCCAAATTAATAAAATTCTTACATTTACTAGGTAAATTACTTAATCTTTCTTCCAAAATTAATATACTAAAGCCAATATTTTTCTCTATTTCTGCTAACCGATTAATTAGATCAAAGTGCTTCACTTGATTATATCCATCAACAATAATAAAATATTGTGGTTTAACTAAAATCGTTTGCTCATTATTCTGACCATCTAAACCAATCCTATTATTAATTTCTTGCATTAAATAATCACACAATATTCTAGCACTATTCAAATTAGTAGAAAAAAACCTAAAATTTTTATCATTAGAAAAATTATGATTTAAATATTTTATATAGTTCCATTTATCTTCATTTCGACTAGTTGTAAAAACAACAAATTTTAAATCTTCATAACTATAAAAAGTCATCAATTGTAAAACAATATTATTCGTGAATGGATATATTTTTTTACCATACCCCATAACTGCAGTAACAGTATTTTCAAAAAAAGAATAACTAACTGGAGAGTTTTCAACATACTTATATTCTCTAACAAGTTCATCAGCTTTATTTCTCAAATTACTTTCCTCAATAGTAAATTCCTCTTCTGTATAAGATATATCTATTTTCAAAGGAGCATTCCCAATTCCTAATCGAACAGTTAAAAAATCATTTTGATCGTTTCTTTTATCCCAAAAATTTAATCCTCTTCTATTAAGGTATCCAATACAAGTTGAAATATCAATCAAATTTTCTAACATAATATCATATTGTTCTTTTTTAATAGCATTTAAATCTATTCGCTTTTCATTCAAATATCCCTGATACTTTTCTTCTATCACCTTTTGCTGTATTTTTTCTTGCTTTTTATTATAAACTCTTATTAAACTAGGCCATAGTAACATGGAAGCCAGCATAGCACCACCACTAAGCAATTGCGGCCACGATTTTTCTAAAGTAGACTGCCCATTAGATAGTTGAACAAGTTGACTAAAAAGCATCGTACAAGAAGTTATTCCCATTGTAAGCATTGGACCAACAGTTAAAATAAAAGGCATTTTATTAGATTCTACATCATTGGGAGGTGAAGCCAAATTTATTTTCTTTTCTTCAATAATTCTCCTAAATCTAGGAGACTTCGAAAAATATTGATCACTTGTATATAAATTACGATCAATTACATCTACATTTCTAGGTAAACTATCCTCTAAAAATTTATAGTCTTCTAAACCTACAACATTCATTTTATCAGGTATATTTTGAACACAAATTAATTGATTTAAAAACAATACCTTCAAACCATATATATTCAACTCATCACCAATATCAATTAAAGTACTATTATTATCTAATTTTAAATTATTAAGATAAATAAGTTTACAGTTATTCTCTAAATAAATTTTTCCATCTTTAAAGCAAATACTTGCAACAAATTTTTCCGCAATATTAGGGTAGTAAGAAATAATACTACTACTATTTGTATTATCATTTGAAATTGACAAATTTAATTTTTCATTATACTTATAATACTTATACTCTTCTAATGTTGGTTGAATATAAATCAAATATAAAATATTACTCCTAAAAAGATAATAATAACTAAATTCCTCTAAACAAACTTCTTCTTGAAAAGTAATATTTGAAAAATTATTATCAAACTTATCAATTATTTTAGAACTTGCTGTACTATACAAAGTCCATTTTCCTTTTCTTTCTTCAATATTAATTAATTTTTGTTCCTCATTTATATCCGCATCAAAACTAAAACTTCCATTTATTTCTTTGGGTAAAACAAAATTAACAATTTCTTCATTATTATATAATAATACTTTCATTTCAATCACCTTTCGTTTAAACTAATCATCTGGAATAAATAATCACATAATTAATCATAAATTTAGCACAAAAACAAAAATATATAATTTGCATTTAATCAAACAAGTAACTCTATTTACAATCAATCTATTCTACTAAGAATTATACTATAAACACTTCTATTTTGTCAAAAATAAAACCAAAAAAAATTTTGAGCAAAAAAAAAGAAAGTTAATAGAAATCTATTTAAAGATTAAACTATCTGACTTTCTCTTTTTTCTTTTCCACTAAAACCTTATCAAAACAATTTCTAAGTAATACCTTACCCTTATTACTTTCATTAGAATTTAATAAAATTGATGCTCGTATTAAATTATCTCGATCTTCATCATTCCACAAAGAATAACTTAATTCAAAATTTAAATTATTCGTATTGCTAATATAATCTACTACAAGTTCCAAATAAGTTCTTAAAGTCCTACCATTTCCCTCTCTAAAAGCATGAATAATATTTAATTCATCAAAAAAAGTCACTAAATAAATCAGCATTCTTTCTCTACTAGTAACAAAACTAGCATTATTTCTCATTTTAACTAAGCAAGAACGCAAATTTTCAAAAATATACTCACAAGAACAAAATGGTGTTTTTCCAGGATAATAAGGTTCATTTGATTTATAAATTTCTTCATCCCTAATTTCACCTGCAAAAGGATAAATATTAGAAAAAATAAATTTATGCAAATTCAAATAATCTTCAACCCGAAACAAACTATCAAAATAAACTTGACCAGACTCTAATTGAGAAATTCGATAGGTTGTCACCGTTCTTTCCAACTGTTCCAATTTATCTTTATCATGTAAATCATAACAATTTATTAAAACACCATTATCATAACAATACTTAGAACAATTTTCTTTTCCCATGTGAATCACCATCTTCCTTAACTAATTCTTTATATAGTCCATAAATAAAACTATCATCTGATTTTTTAGAATTTCCAACCAATTGTTTCCGAATTTTTAAAAGTTCTTCTTTAGACAAATCTCCAACCTCACAAGAAACACTAGAAGCAGCATCTAAAATAGCTTGATCAATATTTTTTTCCATAAAATCACCTCAATCTCCGAAAGTAGTATAACACAAGATAGAAAAAAAAGATACACCAAGTATCTCTATAATCTCCCATTAATTAAATGAATATTATCTAACAACACTCCTGTTCCTTCGGCAACACAAGTAAGTGGACTCTCTGCAATAAATACTGGTACCTTTAATTCTTGAGATAATAATTGACTAAAACCATCAACCATACTTCCACCACCAGTTAAAACAATTCCCTTATCAATAATATCTGCCGATAATTCTGGAGGCGTTTGTTCCAAAATCCCTTTTGCCGCATGAACAATCGTATAAATACTCTCTCTTAATGCTTCTTCTACCTCATCACTAGTAATCGTAATAGAGTGAGGCAATCCAGTAACTAAATCTCTACCACGAACTTCCATCTTTTCATTTCTAGACCCAGGAAAAACAGTACCAATCGTTATCTTAATATCCTCTGCCGTCCTATCACCAACAAGCAATTTATATTTATCTTTAATATACTTCACAATATCGCTATCAAAAGCATTCCCCGCAATTCGAATCGATGCACTATTGACAATTCCTCCAAGAGATAAAACTGCAATATCCGTAGTACCACCACCAATATCAATAACCATATTACCACTAGGTTTCGAAATATCCATTCCTGCACCAATTGCTGCAACTTTAGGTTCTTCCTCTAAAAATACTCTCTTAGCCCCAGTCCTCTCTGCAGCCTCCACAATCGCATTCTTTTCTACTTGAGTGATATTAGACGGACAACAAATCAATATTCTAGGACGTGAAAAAAAACTTTTACCATTAACTTTTTTAATAAAATAATTAAGCATTACTTCAGTCGTTTCAAAATCAGCAATTACCCCATCTTTCATCGGACGAATTGCCGTAACTTGACCAGGCGTTCTTCCAAGCATCTCACGAGCCTCAGTTCCAACCGCCAAAGGTTTCTTTGTATCCAAATCAATCGCAACAACACTAGGCTCATTTAACACAATACCTTGTCCTTTTATGTAAATAAGTACGTTTGCTGTCCCTAAGTCTATTCCAATGTCTTTATTAAACATACTATCACCATCCTAAACAATATTTTAACACATATTAAACCTTTTGAATACTACTAACTTGCATTTTTTTCCAAATATTTACGCCTCGTTGATTCTCCACCTCGAATATGCCTGATATCCATATGATACTGTAAAATACTTGACACTTTATGATACAAATTCATATCTACCTCTAAAAGTCTCTCCCGTAAATCCTTATGAATAGTACTCTTACTGATTCCAAATACATCCGCCATCTCTCTTACCGTCTTTCCCGTTTCAATAATGTATTTTCCCTCTTCAAGAACTCTAGATATTATTTTTTTATTCATAAAATCCTCCCATAATATTATTTATGAAAAAAAGTGGCAAAAATTACCACTATTTCAATTCTCCAAGTAACTTATCATAATAATTTTCAGGATTCACAACACTACCTTGATAATATAATTCAAAATGTAAATGATTCCCCAAATCACTACTAACATTAGAAGTTCCACTCTTCCCTAAAACACTACCTTGTGTAACAGAATCATTTACCTTAACATCAACACTACCCATACTCTGATAAACACTAACAAGCTCATTAGAATGCTTAATTTTAATTGTCTTACCCATTACCTCATCATCATCAACTTCCGTAACAGTACCATCTAAAATACTAACCACCTCAAATTCAGAATCCATTCCATAATCAACCCCAGAATTCTGCATATAAGTATTTCCATAATAAACAATAGAACCTTCCTGACTACTACTATCAGCTTGATAATCGTAAAAGTTCTTAACAATCTTCACCGCCCCATTCGTATAAGGTCGAGCA
>CAKPAK010000039.1 GCA_934132915.1 uncultured Bacilli bacterium | reverse complement strand
TACAAAATACATTGAAAAAATATTCTAAATATATAAAGAATACCTTAGAATATTCATACAGTAATGGAGTAATGGAAAGAAATAATAATACATGTAAATCAATAAAAAGAATATCATTTGGTTTTAGAAATATGAAATCACGAATAATGATAATAACAAACATATTTCGAAAAGAAAAAAGAGAATACCATACAAAGTACAGTATTCCAAAATATGCCTAACTAAATCAAGCTAGGTCCATCGAATTTCGAAGAACCATTATTTTCTCATCATTCCTACTCCTCAACATTACTCTTTTCTAAAAGTTCAAGTTGTCCTTTAATTAAACTTTCCATCTTCGTTTTATAAACTTGATAACTTTTTTTCAACATTTCATATTCCTGTTCTGTTTTTTGCGCATTCACCAATGCTTCATGCACAATTGCACTAGCATTATCTTTTGCCTCTTTTACAATTAAATCCGCCTCAGCTTTAGCAAGTTCTTTCATCTTATCCGTCGTCTCCTGAGCGGCAATCAAAGCTTTTGCTACCTTAATATCCGTATTTTGATTAGACTGTTTTTTCAAAGTCTCAAGCTGTTCTAAATAATTACGATTATCTTCACTAAGTTTTTCTAGTTTCTTTATCACCAGATCAATAAATTGATTGACCTCTTCAATATTATAACCATTATTTACAATACTAAACCGTTTCATCATTCACCTTCTAACTTTAACTACCAATCTAAATCAATATCATTACTTTTTATTTTCTTACTCTTATCATCATCATCTGTAATTGCTCCTTCAACATCTACATTTTTAGGAGTACATAAGAAAATACCAGCACCAATCTTTTGTAAATCTCCTCCCAAAGCATAAACCGTACCACTTAAAAAATCAACAATCCTCTTTGCTTGATCAGGAGTCACTCTCTTCATATTCACAACAACCGTATTCTTCTTTTTCAAATGATCCGCAATCTGTTGACTCTCAGAGTAAGCACGTGGCTCTAATAAAATCATTTTCCCTGTATTACTTGAAGCAGACACATTTGTATTACTTTCAACCTCTTCTCCCTCATCATCATCAATCTCATCCACAATCATCTTCTTCAATTTACTCAAAGCCATAAGTTATCCTCTCCTTATTCTTAATCTTTACCCCATTATACACTATCTTTTTTTCAATTACAACTTTTTTCCCATATTTAGATTTTTTTTTCATTTTTTGTAAAACACTTTAATTTCCATTTAAAAATAAATAGACCACAAAAAGAAATGAACAAATATTTCATTTTAAGAAAAATATGAAAGAAAAAAAGAAACATCAGTATTTTTAACGAAACATAAACCCCGTCGCAATCGGCCTTGTTTCTTCTCTCTCATCCCAATTAATCGGATGATTAATCAGCTTATTTTGAATCACCAAAGCACTAGAATTTCCCCCATCCAAATTCGCCGCATTATATGCCCCATACCTTAACATAATACTAATCAAATCATCCATATCAGCACCAATACAATCAATTCTTCGCCCGTCAATTACTAAAAATAAAACAACCCCATCCTTTCTTTGACCAATAACCGTCCTTGGATGTCTTCCATATCCCCCATTCCCAACAACCTTTGACGCTTCCCCATTCACAATCAAAAAAGGCCCAAATTCAACCGCATCCCGAATCCCCAAATCAATTGCATCCTTTGCACTTTTTACCTTTCCCAAATAAAGTTTATTTTCTTTCGTAAAACCAATTAAAGAACCCGATCCCGAACCATAATTTAATATCTTCGAGTCCCGAATAACAATTCCAGATACCTCAGCCCCAGTCCCAAGACCATTCTCGTCAATAAATCCTCCCCCATTAATCGCAACAATCGCCTGATTTTCTTTTGCCATATCCACCAAATATTCCCCACTTTTACCAAAATTCTTAGCCGTCACCACACTAATCCGAGACGGATCATATATCGCCACCAAATAACCAGAATATCCTCTCCCAGATATCTCAATCATCTTATAATCTTCCCCCTCTTGATGAAGAAGAATTTCCTTTTCATACTTATCCTTATATACAGAAGTCTTGATACTACTAGTATCAATAATCGATAAATCCGTATCCCTGGTAGGCTCAATAATCTTATTTTCCTCTAATATCTTTAAAATAGTCTCTTCCCGATAAAACATCTTAGCCAAATACTGATGATGCAACGTCGTCATTGCAGTTGTCACAAACCAATTGCGAAATTTTGGCATCGGCCCATACAACAAAAAAATAACTCCCCCAATCATCACAATCAAAAAACTAAAAAGAAAAATAAGTATTTTCTTTACTCTTCCCCCTCTTTTCCCTTTTTTCTCTTTTAACTTTCTCATTTCTCTTCCTCCATCATAACTTTAGAAGAAAACAATTTAACCTTATCTGTAGCAGATTCATTATATAAAGAAACAATCTCATTAAAAGCAGCAATATCTCCCTGGTAAACTTCTAATAATTTCTGATAAGTACTAGCATAGTTAGAACAAATCGAATTAACCGAAGACTTTAATGAAACATAATCTCTACAATTTTTATCTAACTCCTCACTCTCTTCTTTAGTACCAGAAACTATCTTATCCGCCTCTTCATACAAAGTATAAATACGAGCATATTCCTCCTTAAACTTCTCCTCATAATAACTCTCTAAATACCCAGTAATTTCCTTCTTTTTCTCATTATAAGAAGAAATATTTTGAGTAAATTCTTGATAAGTATTTTCAATCTCTCCCTCCCTTTTTTTTAACCCTTCTCTAGATTTTTGCACATTTTTCCAACCAAAAAAAGCACAACCACCAAAAACAACCAACAGTATTCCCCCAATTATCCATCTTTTTTTCATCTCTTCCTAAACTCCTTACTCTATTTACTAATAGTATAACACATCTCGTTTAAAATACAAAAAAAAATACTTCATAAGAGCTTTTCTCTTACAAAGTATTATCTCATTATCTTTTCTTCTCAACGATTTCATAAGCCTCAATAATATCTCCTGGTTTAATATCATTAAAGTTTTCTATCGTAATTCCACACTCAATGCCACTTTTGACTTCTTTTACTTGATCCTTTTCTCGGGCTATCGTATTAATCGCTCCATCATAAATAATAACACCATCACGAATAACTCTAGCCTTAGCATCTCGTCGAACAATTCCCGTAATCACCATCGAACCAGCAATTGTCCCAACTTTTGAAAATTTAAATAATTTTCTAACTTCCGCACTACCCAAAATATTTTCTTCAAAGATTGGTTCTAACTTTCCACGCATAGCAGCTTCTACTTCTTCTACAAGTTGATAAATGATATTATAAAGACGAATATCGACATTTCTTTCTTTCGCAAAATCCATCGTTTTATTATCTGGCCTGATATTAAATCCTAAAATAATCGCATTACTAGCAGATGCTAAAGAAATATCGGTCGGAGAAACCGTTCCAATTCCACTTCTAATAATATTAATCTTAACACCCTCAACATCTAACTTTAATAAAGAATTCTTAACCGCTTCTTCACTACCTTTAACGTCTGCTTTTAAAATAACATTAACCTCTTTAGCCCCTTCATGAATTTGCTGAAATAAATCATCTAAAGAAACGGCCTTAGTTGTGGTTAAATTTTGATTTTTCAATTTAAGCGCTCTTTCACTTGCAATCGCCTTAGCCTTCTTTTCCGTATCAAATACCATAAACTTATCTCCAGCCGAAGGACTTTCACTAAGGCCTGTAATCGTAACCGGCATACTAGGCTCTGCTTGCACAAGAGACTCATCTAAATCGTTCTTTAACGTTCTAACTCTTCCTGCAATCGTACCAACCACAATGGCATCTCCTAAACGTAAAGTTCCATTTTGAATAAGTAAGGTACTAACAACACCTAAATTCTTATCCATCTTGGATTCAATAACGGTACCACTAGCATAACGATTAGGATTGGCCTGATAATTTTCCAGTTCACTAATTAAAAGAATTCTATCTAATAAATCATCAATTCCCATACCGGTCATGGCAGAAATATTGACAAACATCACATCTCCACCCCAAGTATCCGGAATAACACCAGCCTCGGCCATCTCGGTCATTACGCGCTCAGGATTTGCTCCTGGCTTATCCATCTTATTTATTGCAACAATAATAGGAACACCAGCTGCCTTAGCATGATCGATAGCCTCTCTTGTTTGCGGCATAACTCCGTCATCAGCAGCAACAATAATAATAACAATATCGGTAACACTTGCTCCTCTAGCCCGCATTTCAGTAAATGCGGCATGTCCAGGTGTATCAATAAAAGTAATTTTATTCCCTTGATAAGTAATCTGATAAGCACCAATCGCCTGCGTAATTCCTCCAGCCTCTCCTAAAACCACATTCGATTTTCGAATTGTATCAAGAAGCGTTGTTTTTCCATGGTCAACATGTCCCATAATCGTAACAACCGGAGGTCTTTTCACCAAATCTTCTTCCAAATCTTGAATTTCTAATTCCTCAAAATTTGCCTCATCCGTAGTCTCTTCTCTCTTCAAAGTCTTTCCCATATCACTACTAATAATAGAAGCCGTATCAAAATCAATTACTTGATTTAAATTCATCATCACCCCAAGAGCCATCAGTTTCTTAATCACTTCTCCAGCTCCTACTTGAAGAACACCAGCAAACTCACCTACCGTCATTCCTTCTTTATATAAAACAGTATCTTCTCCCATTTCAAAAGAATTAGATTTTAACTTATCTTTATGCTTATACATTTCTTTTCTCTTTTGCTTAAAATCATTCTTCTTCCTCTGAATCATCTTATTCTTATCTCGATTCTGATTCTTTTTAGAAAATGCTTTTGAAGTATTTTTCCCACTCTCTAAAGAACTTGTATCTTCCATTTCTTCTTCAGTTAAAGAAACATCCTCACTCTCTAAAACACCTTCACGATTATCCATCTTTTCTATCTCATTATCAAGAAGAATAATCGCATCATCATCTAACATATCTGCCTCACCCAAAGCAGAAATGCCAAGACGTCGACACATTTCTAAAATTACACTTACCTCTAATTGAACATCTCCTGCATATTCTAATACACTCATCATGAGCATCACCTCCAATATTATATTTTCATGACTAACTCCTCATAAATATCCTCTGGCACATTAACCTCTAGCCTTCTATCTAATATTTTATTCTTTTTACAACGATTTATGACATCAATATCTCGCTTTAAATAAGCTCCTCTGCCATTCATCTTTCCTGTTGGATCAACAAATACTTCTCCCTCTTTTGTCCGAACCACACGAATTAACTTGTTCTTTTCTAAAATTTCTCCTGTAACAACACATTTACGCATTGGCACTTTCTTCATGATTATCCTCTACTTTCACCATATCATCAAGAGTCTCTTTCCCATCACTTTCTAAAGATGAAGTATCTTCTCCAGAAGTATTTTCCTCTAAAGGCACCTCTTCTACAGAAGTATTTTCCTCTAAAACATTCTCCTTCAAAGTATCTTCTTCTTTTTTCTCTTCCTCTAGATAATTAAAACTACCATATGCCTCACGATACTCATTAATATTGACATCATCATATCCCTTAACTTCAATCTTATAATGTGTAAGCCGAGAAGCCAACTTGACATTTTGTCCCTTCTTTCCAATCGCTAAAGACAAATTATCTTGATTAGCAATCGCAATAGCCTCTTTCTTTTTATAATCTTTAATAAATACTTCCACATCACGAGCTGGACTTAAAGCATTCTTGATAAATTGAATCGGATTCTTATCATATAAGACAACATCAATCTTTTCATGACCAATTTGCTTTAATACCCGATTAATACGACTGCCACCAGCACCAATAATACAACCAATTGGCTCAATATTTTCTTCCTCACTATAAACAGCAATTTTACTTCTAACGCCAGCCTCTCTTGCAACAGAGTAAAGAATAACTTCCCCACTACTTACCTCAGGAATCTCTAACTCTAAAAGTCTTTTTAAAAAGCCATAATGTGTTCTTGAAAGTAGAATAAATACTCCCTTTGTTCCAATCTCTAACTTAGACACATAAGCTCTCACTTGTGAACCCATCTCTAACTTTTCGCCAGGAATAATCTCATCTTTAGGTAAAAGACCAAAAGTCTTTCCCAAATCAACATAATAAGTCTTTGCATCTTCCCTAGCAAGAGTACCTACAACTAATTCATCCTGCTTATCCCCAAGTTCTTTAACAATCAAATCTTTTTCGGCTTCTTTCATTCTTTGAACAACAACCTGCTTTGCCGTACCAGCAGCAACGCGACCAAAATCAGTCATCTCTACAGCATCCTCAATCGTCTCTCCAATTTCAATATCGGGAACCCGCGTTTTTGCAAGAGAAAGTGGAATTTGACTCTTCTCATCTCTAAAATTCTCATCATCCACAACCGTTCGAACGGAAAACAATTTAATTTCTCCCGTTTCTGGATTAACAACGCATCTTGCCGGTCCTCCCTTTTTCTTATAAGCCGCTGCCATTGCTTGTTCCATTGCTTCAACAACGATAGACTTATCAATTCCTTTCTCTTCAACAATCGCATTTAGTGCTTTCATAAATTCTTTCATCTGTTTCTTATTCATCTTTTAATCACCTTTCTCTTTTGAAGATATATCTAAAATATAACTATCTTTTATGATATCTGCCTCATCCAAAATTGGATTCACAACATGCGTTACTTCCACGCAAGTATCCACATCAATCGGCTGTGCCCGATCAATCGTTATCCTCAAAAAATAATTACTTCCTTCCTTAACATATTCAACATTATCCACATCAATTCCCATCTCTTGAATAGGACCCTCAATTAATTCTCTTACCTGTTTTTCGATCATAAATCCCTCCTACATAAGATAAAAAGTGGACTTCCAAGAGGCCACTTTTTCATCAAGATAACCCTATTATAGCATAATAATTCCAATCCAACAACACTTTTTTTTCATGATAATACTTAAAAATCAGCAAAATTACAGATAGAGAAAAAGTAAGATAGTATAAAATTGGTTTGACTGTACAAAAAAGAGAACCCCTCGATGAAGTTCTCATTCCCAAAATAAACCTTTATTTTATCCAAAAAACTTTAAAATCAATAATAGAAAAAAGAAATCAGTATTTTATCTATCAAAACCGAACATACTCACCCGTATTATAAATTTTTCCATCGATTTTTAAATAAATCGCATATTTACCACTAAGAGACTCTGCATTAATATACCTCGTAACCGTAAGTCCCTTCGCCGTCTCTTCCTCGCTAAATACATCTACACATAAAGCCGTATATGGTTTTTTACTAATACTAATTGGATAAGAATAACTCCGCATTTTCTGATATAAAATAACCTCAACATCAGTCCCCTTCTTAAAAGTACCCGTAAAAACCAACCGATCAATTTCCTTAGAAAATTTTATCGCATGCGCATCATACTCTTTATCAACAGAAACACCGTGAACCACTGGAGTTATCTCTGTTTTACCAATCGTTGTCTTTCCTAAACTACCAACTCTTTTTACACTTCCTAAATAAACAGTCTCTTTATCTTGATATAATGCCATCTTCTCTACTCGGTAATTATTCGTTGGCAACTTAAGTTCAAAAATAACATTTCCATCCATAAGTTCTACCGTATCACTAACCAGTGTCGTATTCTTAGAAAATCCCGCCGGTTGATTAGAATTTTTTCCATCTACATAAACGATTCCTCCTGAATGAATAATATAATGATTACTCCCTAAATAATCCACATCAGAAATATAAGGAGAATAAAAGGAAGCCCCTCTTTCTTTACCATATTCAAATACCTGTTCAATCGTCATCTTTTTCGTATCAATCCGATACATAACTCCTCTTGAATAACTATTTGTAGCATCAACATACGCATCTTTATTCTTTGATTTATTATTTCCATTATCAAAAAGAAAGACATACCCCTCAGGCGTAATCATCGCTGCATGTTGACTCCATTGCCATTCAAAATTAGTCCCATCCACTGGTTTAAAGAAATACTTTTGATATTCCGGACTCCAATTTGTTGAATCCCCAATAATCCAGTTTAATTTTCCTGTATCGTAATCAATATTAATTACTGCATCTTGATGCCTACCCGATAAGGTAATAGAATTACTCTTCTTATCATACCAAACCGAATTATTATGAAACCAATCATAAGCACTCCAGTTCTCACTCTTTCCATCTGTCATCTTTAAAACATCTTTTAAATCAAATTTTCGAACAATCTCTCCCGTCTTTCGGTCAAGTTCCACAATATAATCTTCAACCGTACCATCATCATTATAAAAATCATCACTAGCAACCAAAAGATTCCCATTCTCCATCTCATAATAATCATGATGATATCCCCCTTTTAAACTATACTCTACAATAACTTTCCCTAGCAAATTCATCTCATATAAACCAGTCATATAATAAGGGTTATTAATCAGTCTTTCAGTACTTAAAAGTAAATTTCCATTTTTTAGCCTATCTACTTTCCACAAAGCATAATTAGACAAATACCATCGAACATCCCCATTAACATCATAAGCACAAGTATACCCCGTACTAGATGGCGTATAAAAATATAATTCATTCCCTAACTTACTTTTATCCGCATAAACCGAAGTAGGCAAAACAAAATTATCCGGTAATTCTTTTGTTTGAATCAAAACCTCTTTCCTAATCTCTTTATTCCCTTCTCTATACTCAACCAAAACACGATTATCTTCCCCCGCATACAATCCATAAATAGGCAAATAATGTTCTTTTGTTTTTTCAAAAGTATGAGAAAAAGTACTAAGTTCATCCTTTCCCTCGACAGTAACTTTTACAGAAACCTCACTTGAAGTCTCAAATAAAATAAGTGCTGTCAGTGGAGAATTCCCATAAGGATCAATCACCACATTAGGCTGATCAATCGTATACCCCTTAATTTTAAACTGCCTCTCTAACTCTTCTTGCTTTTCAATCAAACTACTAACCTCATCTACCGCAACATAATTTTGATTATCCTCATCAAATTTTAAATAAAGACAAGTAAAAACCAAAAGAATCAAAACAATACTCAGTCCAATAACTTTATTTTTCTTTCTCTTCATCATATAATCATCTCCTCTTCAAGTAAATCATAAAATAAAAAAAGAAAAAAAACAAGAAAGAGATAGTTGAATAGACTAAACCCTAAGTTGAATTAGTACCACTATCTCTTTTTTCTATTTTATTTCAATTAATTCATAATCACGTTGACCAAAACCAAGCAAAGACGACGACTCAATAGTATGTATACCATTCCTTGATTCAATTCTTTCTACCAAATGATCTCTTCCCTTATCATTAGACTGATATACCAAATCAATACAAGCCTGGTCAAGCGCAATTGGATCTGTTGATGCCAAAATACCAATATCCGCCATACAAGGATCTTCTGCAACAGCACAACAATCACAATCAACAGACATATTACACATAATATTAATATAACAAATATTATCTTTAAAATACTTACATACTGCCGAAGCCGCATCTGCCATTGCTTCTAAAAATTTATCATGATCAGCCGTCCATAAATCCTCAGGTTTCCCTGCTCCATGTATATAGGCCTTACCATAAGAAGAGGCAAAACCAATGGAAAGTTGTTTCAAAGCCCCACCATATCCACCCATAGGATGTCCCTTAAAATGAGACAAAACCAAACAAGAATCATAGTTTTTTAAATGAGAACCAACATAATCCTTCTTGATTACCTTTCCATCAGGAATATCTAAAACCAAATCATCACCCTCACTATCCAAAATATCAACATCAAAAATTCGACTCCAACCATGTTTTTCCATTAACTTTGTATGTGCCTCTGTCGTATTTCTAGCACCATCATAAGCCGTATTACACTCAACAACAGTCCCACCAACATAATCAATCATTGGTTTCATAAATTCAGGCCGAAGATAATTCTGATTCCCATCTTCTCCCGAATGAACCTTTACGGCAACCCGACCAGATAAATTCACACCCATTTCTTTATAAATTCGTACCACATTCTCTGGCGTAATTTCTTTTATAAAATAAACTTTACTTTTCAACATATCAAATCCTTTCTACCTGTAGTATACCAAAAATTACAAATTTATAAAAGTACTTTTTTTTCTTTTGTCCTCGATAAAACCTTTGGTTGAGAAGAAAAAAGTTGTTGCTGATATTCCTCATACAATTCCCGAGGAATTACCTCAATAGGAATAACAATCTCCTTTATGCGACAAAACATTTCCCGCATCTTTTCTAATCCCATTTTCTTCATCGCATCTTGACAATTAAAAGGCTCTAAACCACTCCCAAAATAAAGCTGTTCATACAAAAATGGCTCATCAGCACGAAAAGATAATTGTGCACTACTTTTTTCTAATAAAATCGAAAAAGAAGTCTTAGCACCTAAAAATTCTATTGGATAAAAGACCCTCGTTGGAAGTAAAAATAAATGCCGATTTTGTTCATAAAATCTTAATAATTCTTCAATAGCCCCTTGATAAAAATCCAAATTTAAAAATAATAATTTATCTCCTCTTCCACCAAAATTTTCTTGAAAAAAACTCGTTTGAATGAATTCCAAAAACTCTTCTTCTTGAATATTTTCTTTTTTCAAACAATCAATAACCACATAATTCTTTAATCTATATTTCAATACTAAATATTGTTTATCATAACAATATATTTCTTTTATTTTACTTACCTGATCAAAGGAATTAAAAAATTTTACATTTTCCTCACACCTTGCATTGACTCCCTCATAAATTTTTGAAATAGATGCCATTTCTCGAACAAGATCTCGAGCTACAACACCTTCTTTATTTTGAAAATATAAACCAAAAAGCTCATTTCTTAAATCTGAAATATCCATACTCATCAATCCCCATTCTTCCTAACTTCCCATACCGCATATTATATTTTATATACACAACAAATTCAAGAAAAAATATATCATTTTAATCATTTACACTTTTAATTTCTTGTAATTCAAATCGATATTTTTGTTTTACATTCGGATATTTTTTATGATCAACCTCACTTAAAAACATTTCCATTGGTCTAATCCATAAACTTACATCACCATATAAACTCCTATAAACCACATATTTTTCTTTTGTTTCAGAATGACTTGCAATATCAATAACTAAATAATAATTCCCTTTAAAATGCTTATAAATCCCATTAATTTTTATCTTTCTCATAAAAAAATTCTCCAATCTTATTTCTATTTTACCAAAATAAAACCACTTTTCTCACTCATCAAAAAGTAGCTTTTATATTCTCTCGAAATTATCCGAGTTTTTTATTAATATGGTGCCGTA
This sequence comes from uncultured Bacilli bacterium, assembly GCA_934132915.1. The sequence goes on along the minus strand of CAKPAK010000039.1, from coordinate 4,277 downwards.
AGTAGGAATCGGACCTACGTTAAAGCCTTACCATGGCCTCGTAATACCATTATACTATTACGGCAAAGCTTGGTTTTAAGAAAACCAAATTAATTTAACATAAACAAGTATTGCAATAATAATTCGATAAAATGCAAAAATAGAGAAATCGTGTTTTTTAATATATCGAAGTAAAAATTGAATACTAAGAACCCCAACAACAAATGAAGTAAAGATCCCGATCAGTACTTCTCTAGTCAAAGACAACTCCCCAATTTTTAATACCGCAGCACCAGCAATAACTGGCACGGACATCAAAAAAGTAAATTTTGTAATTGCCTCTTTACTAAGTCCCATCAATCTTCCCGCTAAAATCGTTGTTCCACTCCGAGAAAACCCAGGAAACACCGCAAAAGCTTGTGAACATCCAACCAAAAAAGCTTGTTTCAACGTAATCTTATCAAAAGATACTTCTTTTTTTCGATAATGCCGACTCGCCCAACGATCTCCTGCATAAATAAATACCCCCATCAAAGCAAGAAGCAAGGCAATCGCCCACATCTGATTACGGAAAAATCCTTCAATAATATCATCCAACAAAAAACCAACCAAAGCAGCCGGAATCGTCGCAACAACCAAATACCAAAACATCTGTCCATCTCTTGTATTTTCTTTTTGAAATAAATTCTTACAAGCCCCAATAAATAAATTCCACCACTCTTTAAAATAAATCACTAAAACCGCCAACAAAGTTCCAAAATGAAGAGCAATATCAAACGCCATCGATGATTCTTGCCATCCAAGTAAATAGGGAACCAATATCAAATGTGCTGATGAGGAAATCGGTAAAAACTCTCCAATTCCTTGAACAACTCCTAAAACAATACATTGTACAATACTCAAAAAGCACCGCCCTCTTTCCTTTTTATCATTATAACAAAAATAAAAATAATTGTAAATAAAAAAGGAGAAAAACAATAACAGATATTTCTCGTTTGCGTAAACTATATTAGAAAAGAAAGGAGGCAAAATATGTATTATTATGGCGGTTATAGCGGAGGATACAACAATTCTTGTGGCTGTCAAAACAACTCCTATCCTGTATATGGCGGATACAACTATGGAGGGAATTTTGGATATAGTGCAGCCATTATCCTAGTCTTATTTATTTTATTAGTAATTATTATCGGTTCAAGAGTAACTATCTAGTTAAAGAAAAGGATTTTCCCTTTTCTTTTTTACGTTTTTATGATAAAATTACTTCATGAGGAAGTGATTTTATGCTTTTAACAAGTGATATATTAGATGAAAAGGACAAACGATTACGTGCCAAAAATACGGATATGGAATTTCCCCTAACAGAAAAAGAAAAAAAATTAATTCACGATATGCTAGAACATCTCCATTTTTCTCAAATCGAAGAAAAAGCAAAAGAATACAATCTTCGTCCGGGAATGGGACTAGCTGCTCCCCAAGTTGGTTTAAATAAAAATTTCTTCGTTGTTTGTCACGAAGAGAAAGAAAATACCTTTCACAACTACGTTTTAATTAACCCAAAACTAATTTCCCACTCCGAAGAACTCGTTTATGCCTCAGGCGGAGAAGGCTGCCTAAGTGTAAACAGAGAAGTAGAAGGAATTGTACCCAGATATGCCCGTGTCACTTTTGAAGGATATGATACCGAAGGAAATAAAATAAAATATCGTGCCCGTGAAGAATTAGCAATTGCCTTTCAACACGAAATGGATCATCTAAACGGCATTCTATTCTATGATCACATTGATCCAAACGATCCTTATAAAGATGAAGAAATCATGAGAGAAATCTAAAAAGAGAGAAAATTACTTTTTCTCTCCTCAGAGTGTTGACAAACTACCTATTTCGAAAAAAATTGATTTTTTTAATAAATCAAAGTGGGTTAAATTGTCTAAAAAGAGCAAATATTAGGTACTTAATCCCTAAAAAATGCTCTTTTTTATACTTTAGTGTGAGAAATATAAAAGGCTGTGACAAAGCCGATTTGAAAAATCGACTTTGTCAACAGCCTGAAGAGAGAAAATTACTTTTTCTCTCCTTTTTGATCAACTTCATTCAACTTATCTTGATACTTTAAAACAGGAGCATAACTCCGACGATGAAATCGACAAATTCCATATAAAGAAATTGCCTCCAAATGTTTTTTTGTCCCATATCCTTTATTATGCGCAAAATCATACATTGGATAAATCTTATCTAACGCATACATTTCTCGATCACGAGTCACTTTTGCAATAACAGAAGCTGCGGCAATCGATAAACTCTTCGCATCCCCCTTAATAATAGAAGTCGTAGGTACCGAAACATCAAGAGGCATTGCATCAATCAATACATGATCAAGTTTAATTTTTTCCTGAACTTGAGCAATAGCCAATTTCATTGCAATTTTAGTTGCTTCATAAATATTTACCTCATCAATCTTGGAAGGACTAACTTCTCCTATCCCAACCGCAAGCGCATCTTGCATTAAAATCTCATAAAACTTCTCCCGTTTTTTTTCCGACAACTTCTTAGAATCCGTCAATCCTTCCAACTGGTAATGAAGAGGCAAAACCACACAAGCCGCAACCACATTACCAACTAAAGGCCCACGCCCGACCTCATCCACTCCTGCAATCATTTGACATCCCTGTTCAATCAATTCTCGCTCATAACAATATAAGTCTTCCATAACATCACCTAAACCGATTTTTTCCACGAAACAATTCATTCATTGAAACACTCTTCATATTTTCCTCCAAGCGTTTAACTCGCTCCCCAACACTATTTGTCTTAAGAATCTCTTCTTTCCGTGTTTCCTTATCTTGAATATTATACATTTTATTAAAATGTTTCTTTTTAGAATCATTTATTTTTTTGATCTCTTGATAATGATGATTCGCCTTCCACTGACTATCAACAACCTTTTCAATATCATTCACCCTTTTTTGAAATTCCATAAAAATCCGCCTCCACTCTATCCACTGACAATTATTATATAACAAATTTAAAAAAATTAAAACAACCACCAACAAAAAAGAAAAAGAAAACATTAATTTTCTTCTTTCTTCATCTCCTCAGTTCCCATAGAAAATAGATAATAATAAACATCTAAATAATTTTTAACAAATATTAAATCCAAACTCTTTCTCACACATTCAGGAACTTCTTCCAAATCTTGTTTATTTGAAAAAGGAATAAACACCCGCTGAATTCCATTAGCCATCGCAGCAATCAATTTTTCTTTCAAGCCACCAACATTAAGCACCTGACCACGCAAAGTAATTTCTCCTGTCATACTCACATCAAAAGGAATCGTTTTTCCTTTTAAAAGACCAATAATCGCCGTCACAACAGCAATACCGGCACTAGGTCCATCTTTAGATACTGCCCCCTCTTCAATATGAACATGAAAATCTCGAAACTGAAACAACAAATCATCAATCTCAAAAATCTCAGCATGACTCCTTACATAACTAAGAGCAACCTCAATACTCTCTTTCATTACCTTACCAACATTCCCGGTAATCTTTAATTTTCCCTCTCCCTTATAAGAAGTCACAGAAATTTTTAAAATCTCACCACCGTAAATTGTATAAGCTAAAGCATTCACAACCCCACTCTCCGAGGTGGCTTCATTAGCAAAATGAGAATACTTCGGACTTCCTAAATAAACATTTAAATTCTTATCAGTAATCACCACATCATGTAAATCAAAAGTAACAACCTTTCGACAAATATCTTCCACTTTACGCCTTAATTCCCGAGCACCAGCTTCTCTCGTATACTCCTCAATAATCGTCTCAACAGCACTATCATCAATCGTAACATTACTATCCTGTATTCGATATTCCTTCATTAACTTAGGAATCAAATGTTTCCTTAATATCTCTTTCTTATCATAAGGAGTATAACTAGAAATCTCAATAATTTCTAAACGATCTCTTAAAGCAGCCGGAATCTCTGAAGCATCATTCGCCGTCAAAATAAACAAAACCTTAGATAAATCAAACTCTTCTTCAATATAGTTATCGCAAAAATGACTATTTTGTTCCTTATCTAAAACTTCTAACAAACAAGAAGCGGGATCTCCATGATAGTCTTTAGAAAGCTTATCCACCTCATCAATCAAAAATACTGGATTATTCACTCCTGCTTTTTTCATTCCTTGAATAATCTTTCCTGGATTTGCCCCTAAATAAGTACGACGATGTCCAACAATTTCCGCTTCATCAGAAATTCCCCCTACACTAATTTTTACAAATTTCTTCTCTAGTGCATCT
>CAKPAK010000038.1 GCA_934132915.1 uncultured Bacilli bacterium | reverse complement strand
GCGAATATGGATAAAATATTTATCACCGCCGCCAAGCAATTAAAAGACATCGAAAAACTAGAAGAATACGATCTCCTAGATGTTCTAGATCCTAAATTAAGAGAAGTGGTTGACTATCGAAAACAATATCCTGAAAGTTCTCTTCAAGAATTAAGTGCAATCATGAGCCAAGAATTAGCATATCCAATTACTAAATCTGGGTTAAATCATCGCTTTCGAAAAATCAAAGAAATGATAAAAAAGATCGAGGAAAGTAAGTAATCTTGCTTTCTTTTTTTCGGTAAAATACTGATCAGGAACTTGCCTTTTCATAATTTTATGATATACTAATTATAGATAAAATAGATGGTCTAGGGAATAAGGTGGTGATGAGGATGAAAAAATATTTTCAAGATAAAAGAATACTAATGGTCTATATTGTAGCCATATTATTAATTAGTCTTGGTATTACTTATGCCTTGTCTACTTCAACAATATCATTAGGATTAACAACAGGAATTGTAAAAATTGATGAGTCTGCATATGGAAATACTGAGTTTGATTCTAGTAATTTAACGCTAACACCAATTATAGATTCAGAAGTAGAGGATGAAAGTAATCAAAATAATGTGATGAAAATTGAATTTACAGTTGGAGGAGCAAGCACCAATAATAATGATAAAATTATTTATGATATTGCCATCAAAGACTTAACCGCAAACTGTGTATTATTAAGTCCCTATGTAAAATGGAAATTAGTAAAGAATGGGACGGATTTAACGAGCGGATCACTAGATTATAAATTTGATACCGTTGATGAAAATGGAAGATTCTTACTCACAACAATTCAACAAGATTTACCAAGTTATAGTTCTACCAAAACGGGATATGATAATTATGTTTTCTATCTTTGGTTAAGTGATTCATGCCAATCTACTGACTTAAGTTCATGTACATCAAAAGACGATCAATCGGCTTTGCTTGAACAAAGTTTATCCGGAAAAATCGAAGTAGAATTATACACCGAGGGAAAACAAACATTAACAAGACATCCATCAACCACTTTGTCTGATTCAATGTGTACCAATCGTTATCAAGTTCAGTATTTATTAAATGGAGGAAGTTTAACAAGTCCGGAGAAAAAGTATGTAATTAAAGGACAACCTTATGGAACACTAGAAACACCAACAAAAACCAATACAGTAACCTTTAACACCCTAGGTGGAAGTACCATTACTAACTTAAGTACTTCCTCAAATTCTACTTTTTCCAAAGAAAAGACCCAACCAAAACTACAATTTTTAGCCGATACAGAAAATACAAGAAGTGTAACCTATACGTTTGATGGTTGGTATTTAGATGAAGATTATATCAATAAAGTTGAAAGTGATACAATTGTAGAAGCAGATGGCGTTGTTCGATTATATGCAAAATGGTCAGGAAATGGCACAATTACGTTACCTACCACCACAAAAACAAACTATAGACTAGATGGTTGGTATAGCGATGCTAAATTTCAAAATAAAGTAGGAAATGCTGGTGACAGTTATAAAGTTACTAAAAATATTACTTTATACAGTAAATGGATAGCCAATACTTATCTTGTAAAATTTTATAATAATAAAGATTATTTATCTGGAACAGATCAAGTTATTGCTAATTTAAGTGGAAGACTTTTTTACAAGAAATATGCTGATCCTTGTTTAGTCGCTTACCACTATGGAGGAGAATATACTGGACCATTATTAGTAGGAACGACCGCAAACTCTGTTGCCTACTATACCTCTTATGATGCTAGTACAACATTAACTTATAGTGGTAGTTTTACCCAAGATGGAGTAACTTATTATTATTCAAATCTTGGTTATTGGATGAGTGGAGATGTTACAGATACAAGTGGTTTAGCAGATAGAACAAAATATTCGGGAATCACCTTAGAAGAAGCCGCCAAAAAATTACTTTCTGATAATATTACGACCGTAAGTGAATCATTTAATCATGGTGTAAGTAAAGAACTTACATCGAATACATATACAAAAACGGGATTTACTTTTAAAGGATGGAGTACAAGTCCCGTTGGAGATGTAATTTATAGTAATGGTCAAAGTGTTAAGGACTTAACCAATGTTGACAATGGTATTGTTAATTTGTATGCGGTTTGGGAACCAAATAGTTATACCGTGAATTTTAATGAAAACTATCAAAAAGAAAATATGAATAATTGGAATTTTCTTTATCCTGAAAGATTTTCCATTACTTATGATAGTTCGACTAAAATGAATACTGTTGCAGTAGCAGGCGCAAGTGGTTGGGAAACGGTTTATTTACCAATCGGAACAATTAACGGGAGAAAATATACGCTTACTTTTGATTATGAAGTTCCAACAGCTTATACTGCTTTATCTGGATATAATGGTGTTTTGTATCAAATCTTATCATCTGCACCAACGGATACTGACAATACCGATAATGTCATTGTTAATGAGTATATTCCAACCTCAGCAACAACAAGTAAAGTAACAAAAACAATTACCTTTACCGGAACAGGTAGCGATGTGTATTTTGCTTTCAACTATGGAGCTGCCGCAGATGGCACTACCACAACTTTAAAACTAGGAAATATTAGTCTTTATAGTAGTGAATCTAAAACTTATGGAAAAACATTTGGAACGCTATTATCTTCAGCTCAACCAGGATATACTTTCAATGGTTGGTACACCACAACTAGTGGAGGAACAAAAATAACGTCAGATACAATTATGAATACAACCAAAAATTATTCCGTTTATGCAAATTGGAGTGAAATTAAAGTAAATGTTACTTATGATGCTAATGATAATATTTTTACAACTACGAGTAAAAACGTTGGAGGTATTAGCGCAAGTGCTTCAGGCTCTATCTTAACCTTAAATGGAACTACTTCCAACGATAATGTTGGCATAGAATTATTTAGACTAGGAGGATATACTTTCACTTCTGGGGAACAGTATAAAGTAACTTTAACGTATGTTTCTGGTAGTTTCAGCGGTACTGGATGTATGGCATTAGAAGTAAAACAAGATAACCTTGGAGGGTTATCATCATCACGAAATAATGTAGATATTGGGTTCCCAAGTAGTGGTTCCAGTAGTGCTACATTGACCGTTTCATCCACAGGTGCCTCCGAGGGAAAAATGCTTTATAATTGGCTTTATTTAGAGAAAGGATATACTTTTAGCAATTATAAAATTAAAGTAGATGTTCGCAAAGTAAGAACTTCAGAGGTTAAAACATATACTTATGGATATGGTGTGAAATATTCTCCAATTGGAACATCTCCAACTAGGACGGGATATACTTTTGATGGATGGTATACAGCAGCAGAAGGAGGAACTTTAGTAGATGAAAATACAACCATTGTTTCTCCAAATAATCATACTTTATATGCACATTGGACTCCAGAAGTATATAGCATTGATATAAATCCAGTCATTGCCGGAACATTATATTGGTCTGGGCTAGATGGCTTTACTTATTCTATTAAAGTTAATGGAACAACTGTTGCTTCAGATCAGAAAGATTATTGGGCAAGTGTTCCTTATGGGGGTACTTTAGAACTTGTTCCAAACGCCGTAACAGGTTATACAGCTTCTTCCGTTTCAACCGTTATTTTTGAAAAAATATCAGTTAACGGTCCTAATTGGTCAGCAAACAATTATACTGTGACTTTTAATAATCAAAGCGCTACCTCTGCAGGAACAACAAGTGCTACAGTAACATTTGGATCAACTCCTTCAAATATTACAATTCCAACGAGAAGTTACACCGTTAGTTTTAATGGAAATGGTGGTTCAGTTGGTACAAGTTCAGCAACAGCAAATTATACTTTTAATGGTTATTATACAAGTACTGGTGGAGGAGGCACACAATATTTCAATAGTAGTGGGGGGGGGAGTAGAAATTGGAATCTTGCCGCTGATACGACTTTATATGCTTATTGGACATCAAATGCAATTACTTTACCAACTCCAGAAACTAGATCTGGTTATTTGTTTGACGGATGGTATACAGCAGCTAGCGGGGGAACGAGTGTAGGCGGTGGTAGTGCTAGTTATACACCAAGTGGAAATATAACCTTATATGCACATTGGTCATCAACTATTTATGCAATTAGTAGTCCAGCAACAGGAAGAAATAGTCTAGCAGAAGCAATTTCAGTTGCAAATGCTGGAGCAACAATTACAGTCCAAGATAATGCTAGTAATCAATCAGCTACTTTTAATAAAAATTTAACCCTAAATCTTGGAGGATATCTGTTAAGTAATACACATATTACTAATTCTTCATTAAATACATTAGTAATTAATAGTAACGGAACTGGTACAATTAGTAATTCATCTGGAAGAGCAATTACTAACAATAATGGGTATCTAACAATAAATAGTACAATAATATCTTCTACCGGAGGAATTGGAATCTTCAATACAGGCCAATTGACACTTAATTCCTCTAGGATAACTACTGAAGGCCATGCCGCTATACAAAACGGTACTGATTCCAATAGAACTGGATTAGTTTGGCTTAGCAATACATCTTTGTACACATCTGGTAATGCACACACCATTCGGAACTTTTCAGCACAAACTTGGAGTACTTGTACACAAGCATGTACAATTCATATTACTGGATCTGCGGATATTCGTCAAGACTCTAGTACAAAAGATTGGTATACAGTAATGGATGAGCATGGTTATGTTCACTTTCCTCAAGCTTTTACTGGTACAGTCTATAACTATAAATATTATGTTCTCCGATGTGCAACTGGAGGAAAAATTGTCATGAACGGTGGTACAATCAGTGCAAGAAGCGACACATATTATAAAAATATTACAGATGATGGAAAGATTACTATTCATAGTCGTGTAACTAAAGATACGCACTAAATATAATAAAACAAAAAAAGAAAAGTCATGATTTGTATCATGATTTTTTTTAAACTATAGCATAAAGGATAACCTTCTTATCATAATCTTTATTAAGGAGGAACAAAATGGAAAAAGCATATTTAGGAATAGATATTGGTTCTATCTCTACAAAAGGCGTAATTATTGATAAAGAAAATCATATTTTAGCAAGTGAGTACTTACTTACTGAAGGAAATCCCATTCAAGCAGTAAAAAAATTAATCAGTATTTTAAAAAATAAACTAGATTTAAAAAAGTATCAAGTCGTATCGGTCGGGACGACTGGTTCAGCACGCAAACTAATTGGAACCATGTTAAAAGCAAGTATCATTAAAAATGAAATTACCGCGCATGCTATAGGAACAACTTCTATTTATCCAGACGTACGAACAATATTCGAAATTGGTGGGCAAGATTCAAAAATTATCCTTTTAAAAAATGGAATTGTCGTAGATTATGCCATGAATACTTTATGTGCAGCCGGTACTGGCTCTTTCTTAAGTGCACAATCTAAGCGTCTAGGTGTTGATGTCAAAGAATTTGGTAAAATAGCCTTAACCAGTAAAAACCCAACTTCTATTGCAGCGAGGTGCACTGTTTTTGCGGAGTCTGATTTAGTCCATAAAGCACAAATTGGTTGTAAAAAAGAAGATTTAATCGCCGGATTATGCCGAAGTGTAGCCATCAATTATCTCAATAACGTAGGAAAGGGAAAAAAGATTATTGGACCAATTGTATTCCAAGGCGGAGTTAGCAAAAACATAGGGGTAATTAAGGCTTTTGAAGAACTCACCAAAGAGCCCATTTTAGTCGATAAAAATTCTCATTTAATGGGATCCCTTGGTGCAGCCATTTTAGCCAAAAACACCAAAAAAGAAATCCCTTTCTCTTTTGACATTGAAAAGATAAAATTTGAAACGAAAGGATTAAATTGTAATGGATGTGCCAATCACTGCGAAATTATTTGTGTAAAAAGAAATAATCAAATTATAGACTCATGGGGAAATCGATGCGAGAAGGGATCCATAAAAGTTCAAAATTCATAGAGATTCATTTTACCACCTATTTAGTTGCACTAGGTTATATCTTAACAGGCCATTATTTAAATTTAATGATCTTTTTTTCTCTATTATTGATTCATGAACTAGGTCATTGTCTAGCGGCCTTTTTATGCCATGTTTTTGTAAAGAAGATAATTTTTTATCCCTATGGTGGGAAAACCGTTTTAGAGGATTACCTTAACAGAAATATTCATCAAGAATTCTTTATCGCCTCGTCAGGGGTAATTATCCAATTTGCTTATTATCTCTTAATTTGTTTTCTCCATCAAAAATACTTCATTAGAACTTATACCATGGAATTATTTACTTTATATAATAGAGAAATTATTTTCTTTAATTTATTACCAATTTATCCTTTAGATGGAGGAAAAATAATCTCTCTCTTATTTCAACATTTTATGCCTTATCAAAAAGCAAATCACTTGAGTATCATTACTTCTTTTTTAACCATCATAGTATTCTTTCTTCTTCCTCTTTATCACCATAACTATTCAACCATCATTATCTTTTCTATTTTACTTTACTACTTGATGAAATTTTATCAAAATAGAAGGTATCTTTATCAAAAATTTCTCTTAGAGAGGTATCTTTATCCCGAGAAAAATTTACGTCTAAAGAAAATTACAAAGATAACAAGGATGTATCGAAATAAAATTCACTTAATCAAAAAGAACAAAACTTATTATCCCGAAAAAGAATATTTATCCTGGTATTTTAAACCAAAATAAGACTATACAAAACCCCAATTTTTTGATATAATTACCATAATATGAGGAGTGTGTATATATGGCATATCAAATTCAAATTTTAGGGTTAATATTAATGACTTTATTCATGATTTTTTACGCGCTTAAGAAAGATAAAGTTCCTTCACAAGACAAAAATTATCAGTATTTATTGTTACTCGCATACTTTCTAACTTTAATTGACACCATAATCGCGATTGCATTATTGATAAATCAACCAGCAGTGATTTTAAAGAAACTCTATGCAATACTTACCTTAAGTAGTTATCTTGGAATAACTTTTTATATGATAAATACCTATTTAAAAGAAAAATATTGTAGTCGTTCTAGTATATTACAAAAAAAAGTGTCCCTTTTTAAAAAGTGTTATATAGGTTTAGTCATCTTTCATACCATCATACTTTTGCTTATTCCCGCGAAAATGCCTTCCTTAAATCAATTTACTTTATTTTTCTTGATCATTTATTTTGTACTTACTTTTGTCTTACTTTTAAAAGTTATGCAGTCAGCCAAGAAAAAAAATTTTTATCACTTTTGGATCGTCTTTACAATTGGCATTCTCTCTACTTTAGCGCAATATTATTTTAATACCCTAGATTTTTTAACTATCGGAAATATTATCATTATTTTTTATCTTTACTTAACCATCGAAAATATGGGGATTGCGGAATTAGAAAGTTTACGTCTAGAAAATGCTTATAATCGAGAACAAAATATCGATAAAGTAGCTTTCTTAAAAAATATTTCCCATGAGATAAGAACACCAATTAATACAATTGATGGATTTAGTCAAATTATTATGGATACAGAGGACATCAAAGAAATCAAAAAAGATGTTGCAGATATGAGAATTGCTTCTAGAGATTTAATTGACGTCATTAATGGACTAATTGATTTATCGATTATTGAATCAGGAGAATTAGCTATCATTCCTGAAAATTATAATGTTTATGACATGTTTGATAGCATTATCGAAATTGCCCAAACAAAACTAAGAGATAAATCGATAGATTTTCAAATAGAAATTGAGAAAAATATTCCAGAAGTACTATGGGGGGATTCCGAGAGAATCAGTCAAATTATTTTGAATCTTTTAAAAAATGCAATTAAATATACAGAAAAAGGAACGATAACATTAAAAGTATCAAGAATAAAATCAGAAACTTTATGTCGCTTAAAAATAGAAGTATCCGATACTGGGCGTGGCTTCAAAGAAGAAGAAATTGCCAAAATTTACAATCCAATTGAAACAACCGAACAAAGCAATCTAAATCTATCGGTTACCAATTATCTAATTGAAAAAATGGGAGGAACTCTTGAAGTAAGTAGTACTTTCGGAAAAGGCGCTTGTTTTATGGTAACACTGGATCAAAAAATCATTAGTGAAAAACAAGAGAAATCCATGAAAAGACAAAAGGAATTCAAACCATTTAAAGCAACAGGCAAAAGAATTCTAATTGTCGATGATAATAAACTAAATTTAAAAGTAGCTGCCCGCTTATTAGCCCCCTATAGCGTTGAGGTTACAGAATCAGGAAGTGGACAAGAGTGCTTAGATATTCTTGATCAAGATTGTAATTTTGATTTAATTTTAATGGATGATTTAATGCCAGGTTTAAGTGGCACAGAAACCATGAAGCTAATCAAAAAAATCGGTCGGGTTGATGGATACTATATTCCAATTGTTGCCCTAACCGCCAATGCTACAAGTGGTCAAAAAGAAAAATACTTAGAAAGCGGTTTTGATGATTATTTATCTAAACCAATTGATCGCTATGAATTAGATCATATTTTAAAAAAGTATTTAAAAGGGAATTTGTCGAAATAATTTGACTAAATTCTTTTTTTCTTTTATAATGATACTAGGTGGTAAGATGAAGAAAAAGAAGATATTTTTATTGTTTTTAGTGTTCTTTTTTAGTTTAAGTAACCCAGTAAAGGCTACAACTTTAAGAGATTTATATAATGATTTATCCTCACTAGAAAAAAGTTATGAAGCCGCTCAGAAGAAAAAGAATATGACCCAAGCGGAGATGAATAATGTCAAAGCCAGTATTGCCAGTGCTGAGGCAGAAATTAGACGCACGCAAAATGAAATTACACAAGCTGAAAATGATATTATCAAAAGTGAAGAAGAAATTCAAAAGAAAAAAGAAGAAACCAACCAAATGCTTCTTTACTTACAACTTACAAGTAGCAAAGGCAATAACTTGTTAGAATATGTTTTTGAAGCAGATAACTATACGGATTTTATTTATCGCTATTCTGTTGTAACGCAAATGAGTGATTATAATCAAGGACTTGTTGATGAATTAAATACTTTAGTAAAACAGTTAAATTCTAAAAAAGAAACGCTTGCCTTAAATCAAAAAGAATTAGCCAACAAAAAAAATGAATTGCAAGCCAAATACTTAATTGTTCAAGCGCAATATAAAGATGATCAGGATGATGGAATGAAAGTGTCTGATCAAATTGCTCAAAAGAAAAAACAAATTGCTTCTTTAAAATCCATTTGTAAAATGGATCAAGATATTAATACCTGTAATGGCATTGCCGCAGTTGATGGATGGGTTTATCCACTGGCTAGTTTTGTTCAATCTTCTAGTTATGCGGAAAGTAGAGGATCCGTCAATCACTATGCTGTCGATTTAGGAACTTCTGGTGTGGAAGGGTTACCTGTTCGTGCCGTTGCCAATGGAAAAGTATTAGCAAGGTATAGCAGTAACTGTGGGGGATTGGTCATTCAAATCCAACACAATTATAACGGTAGTAGTTATGTTTCACTTTATATGCACCTAATTGATGGTTACGTCAATGTAAATCAAAATGTAACAGCGGGACAAGTTATCGGAACAAGTGGTGGCGGAGCAAAAGAAATTAAAAAATGGGGCGATCGTTGTACCGAAGGACCACATTTACATTTTGCGATGGCAACAGGAGGCAGTTTAATCGGTAAATCATCTCAAGTTGGAAGTACCTTTAATCCCGTTCGATTTTTCCCAGCCCTAAAAGGCGTAGGTTCTTCTTATCGTGGGGGTTAAATGAGCGAAGTATTTTAAGAAAAAAATGAAGAAAGTGTGAATAGAATGAAGAATATCGACTTATTAAAACAAGCATCCATTGACGTTGATAAAGGAATCGAATTACTTGGAGACCAAGAAATGTATGATGAAACTTTAAAAGACTTTTTAACCGAATCGGCAGAACGGATGAAAAGAATTGAGAATTCCTATAAAAACAAAGACATGGACAGTTATGCAATTGATGTTCATGCCATGAAAGGCGATGCCAATTACTTAGGTTTTACCAAATTAGCGGAAATGTCCTTAAATCACCAATTAAAAAGTCAAGAGCATGATCTTACATATATCGATAACCATTATCAAGAACTAATGGATGAGGCCAATCGAATAATTCAAGTGGTAAAAGAATACTTAAATCACTAAATTGTCAATAAGATGTAAAAGATAAATAACTATTGTAAAGAATAGTTATTTTTTTCTTATTTTGTGTTAAAATAGTAGAGTAGAAAGTAGGAGGGATATGATGAAAGAACAATGGAAAAATTTTAAGGGAGGAAATTGGTGTAATCGAATTGACGTAAGAGATTTTATTCAAAATAACTATAAATCTTACGAAGGAAATGAAGACTTTTTATGTGGAACAACCCCTAAGACGAAAAAAGTATGGGATAAGTGTTCAACTTTATTAAAAGAAGAATTAAAAAAACATGTTTTAGATATTGATGTTGATCACATGTCGGGAATTGATTCTTTTGATCCAGGATATATCGATAAAGAAAATGAAGTCATCGTTGGTTTACAAACTGATGCACCTTTAAAGCGAATGGTTAATCCTTATGGGGGAATTCGGATGGTATATCAAGAACTAGAAGCTTATGGCTATCAGTTAAATAAAGATGTTGACAAATACTTTAATGAATTTCGAAAAACACACAATCAAGGAGTATTTGATGCTTATACTTCTGATATTCGAAAAGCGCGTCATGTTGGTTTATTAACCGGTCTTCCTGATGCCTATGGAAGAGGAAGAATTATTGGCGACTACCGCCGTGTTGCTCTATATGGTATTGATTACTTAATGGAACAAAAAAAGCATGAATGGGATAAAAAATGTGGGAGAATGACAGAAGAGGTCATTCGTCAACGGGAAGAAATTTCTGAACAATATCGTGCGCTAGAAAAAATGAAGAAAATGGCTCTTCGCTATGGATATGACATCAGTCTTCCCGCAAGAAATGCAAAAGAAGCTGTTCAATGGACTTACTTTGCTTATTTAGCGGCAATTAAGGAAAATAATGGTGCCGCAATGAGTTTAGGAAGAGTAGATGCTTTTCTAGATATTTATATGGAAAGAGATATGAAAAATGGCATCTTAACCGAGGAAGAAGCCCAAGAATTAATTGATCAGTTTATTATTAAGCTTCGTTTAGCTAGACATTTAAGAACGCCAGAATATGATGAGTTATTCTCAGGAGATCCAACTTGGGTAACTTGTTCTCTAGGAGGAATTACCGAGACTGGGGAAAGTATGGTAACGAAAACCAGTTATCGTATCTTAAATACCTTAACCAACCTCGATACTGCACCAGAACCAAATATGACCGTTTTATGGAGTACTAAATTACCAACTCCATGGAAAAAATATTGTGCTAAAATGAGTATTAAAACTGACGCAATTCAATACGAAAGTGATGATCTAATGCGTCCAATTTATGGCGATGACTATGCAATCGCTTGTTGCGTATCAGCAATGCGGGTTGGAAAAGATATGCAATTCTTTGGGGCAAGATGTAATTTAGCCAAATCTCTACTTTATTCAATTAATGGGGGAATCGATGAAATGAAAGGCGATTTAGTACTAGATAACATTGATAAAATGACCGATGAAGTCCTTGATTATGAAAAAGTAAAGAAAAGTTACTTTAAAGTATTAGAGCGCGTTGCAGAAATTTATAGTGATGCGATGAATATTATTCACTATATGCATGACAAATATGCCTACGAAGCAGGCCAAATGGCTTTACACGACACCAAAGTTCATCGCTATATGGCTTACGGCGTAGCCGGTTTATCCGTTGCAGTCGACTCCTTATCTGCCATTAAATACGCCAAAGTAAAACCAGTCCGTGATGAAAACGGCATTGCAAAAGATTTTATCATTGAAGGGAATTTTCCTAAATATGGAAATGATGACGATAGAGTAGATAACATTGCCAAAGAGATACTAGAAAAAATATTCTCTGAGTTAAAAAAACACAAATGCTACCGCAATGCAGAACCTACAATGTCTGTCTTAACCATCACTTCAAACGTAGTATATGGAACCAAAACCGGATCCACACCAGACGGCAGAAAAGCAGGAGAACCTTTTGCACCAGGAGCAAACCCAATGCATGGAAGAGATGAAAGTGGCGCTATTGCAAGTTTAAATAGTGTGGCTAAATTAGAGTATGGTTGTTGCTGTAAAGATGGAATCTCCAATACTTTTTCTATTGTACCAAGTGCTTTAGGAAGTGATTTAGAGAATCAAATCGAAAATTTAGTAAATTTATTAGATGGCTATGACAAACAGGGAGCGCATCATATTAATGTTAATGTTTTAAATCGAGAAATGTTGATTGATGCCATGGAAAATCCAGACAAATACCCACTTTTAACAATTCGTGTTTCTGGTTATGCAGTCAGATTTAATCGATTAACAAGAAAGCAACAAGAAGAAGTTATCTCAAGAACTTTTCACGAGAAAATGTAATGATAAAAGGCGCTGTTGATTCGATAGAAACATTTGGGTTAGTTGATGGACCAGGGATCCGAACGGTAATCTTTTTAAGCGGTTGTCGTCTGAGATGTAAGTATTGTCATAACCCTGAAATGTGGGTAAGAGGTCAAGAAAATTATACACCAGAAGAAATTGCCGAACGCATTCTTCGAAATAAAAATTACTTTGCCAATAATGGAGGCGTTACTTTTTCAGGGGGAGAACCCCTTCTTCAAAGTAAATTTATCATCGAAGTCGCCAAAATTTTAAAAAAAGAAAATATTCATATTGCTCTAGACACCGCTGGTGTTGGAAATGGCGACTATGAAGAAATTTTGAAATATATTGATCTCGTCATTTTAGATATTAAACATACAACCAAAGAGGGGTATCAAGATTTAACTTCTCAACCAATAGAGGAATCCTTAAAGTTTATGGCTGCTTTAAATAAAAGTGGAAAAGACGTTTGGTTAAGACAAGTAATTGTACCAGGACTTATGGATAACGATGAGTATTTAAAACAACTCGTAGAAGTGTGTTTAAAAGTAAAGAATGTCAAAAAAATAGAATTTCTCCCTTATCATAAATTAGGGAGTGAAAAGTATAAAAAACTAGGGATTCCTTATCCATATCAAAATTTAAATGAAATGGATAAAGAAAAATGCCATCATCTTTATCAGAAATTTATGACAATGTATGAAAAAAGCAAGAACAATGGATAATCCGTCATTTCTTGTTTTTTTTCTCTTTCCTCCATAAAAATCAAATTCAGTATTTTGTATAAAATAAAAAAAATAAATCATACTACTTAATAGGAGTGTGAAAAAATGAATGAAAATAACGAATTATTACTCTATATTTATGAAAATGCAAATATGGGAGTAAAAAGTTGTACCAATCTAATTCGAATTTTACAAGGAAAAGATAATAAAATCAAAAAGATCGTAGAAGGAGAATTAAAAGGCTATGAGGAATATGCCAAAAGAGCAGAAAAATTAATCAAAAAAAATAAACTCGAGCCTAAAGAAAAAGGAATAATGGCTGATGTAATGTCAAAATTAGGAATGAATATGGAAATGATGAAAGACAACAGCGATGCTCGTGTCGCGGATATGTTAACAAAAGGCTTTACAATGGGAAATGTAGACATAACCAAAAAAATTGATCGCTTTGAAGGCGATGCCGATAAAGAAATCTTAAAACTAGCAAAAGATTTGTTAAATTTTGGCAAAGAAAACATCGAACTTCTAAAACCATATTTATAGGTAGGTGAGAAAAAGTGAAAGCATTAGTAACTGGAGCAAGTTCAGGAATTGGATTATCCATTGCCAATTCTCTCTTAGATTTAGGCTATGAAGTATTTGTGGTTGCAAGGGATAAAGAAAAATTAGAAAAATCTTTTAAAAATAAAAATAATGTTCATATAATTGCTACTGATTTAAGAAAGAGTGACTCTTGTTATCGCTTACACGAAACATTAAAAACAAAAAATATCGACATTTTAATCAATAATGCCGGTTTTGGGGATGCAGGTAATTTCGTCAAAACATCTTTAAAAAAAGAACTAAACATGATCAATTTAAATGTGATTTCTTACCATATTTTAACAAAATTATTTTTACAAGATTTTGTAGCTCGTGATCGAGGAAGAATTTTAAATGTTGCCTCAATGGCAGGATTTATGCCAGGACCCTATATGGCCACTTATTATGCAACCAAGTCTTATATTGTCAATCTAACTTTCGCGATCCAAAAAGAACTAGCCCGCGAAAAATCAAGAGTGCATTTATCCATGTTTTGCCCAGGACCCGTTTCCACCAACTTTAATTCCGTTGCCAATGTAAAATTTAATATTCCTTCTCTTTCGACGGAAGAGGCCGCAAAAATAGCAATTGAAGGAATGTTTCAAAATAAAAAGGTGATAATCCCCAACAACATGAAACTAAATTATGCCCTAATCAAAATGAGTCCCACGAGTTTAGTACTCGCAACAAATTCAAAAGTACAAGAAAGAGTAGAAGAGTAAAATACTGATCTCTACTTTTTCTTTTGATCAAAATAAAATCAGCAAAAGATGTTTTTCATTTTAGAAGTTTATTTTTAATTGCCAACCAATAAATTTTGCGATACAATAATAACCATTCTTTAAAAAAAAAATTCGTTTCATAAACGAAAAAAAGAGGTGGCATAATGAATCAAAATTTTTTGGATAGAGTAGATAATGCAATGAAAAGATGTGATGGCCAAGTCATAGAAGAATGCCGTGGCTTTTTTGGCCGTATTTATCCTTTTACCACGGAAAACATCAATGGCTATCTCGATGTTTTTGATTTAGAAAATCATTCTTTATTAACCGTTGGTTCCTCAGGAGATCAAGTGTTAAATGCCATTTTAAAAGGGTGTAGAGACATTCAAGTAATCGATATTAACCCTTATACAAAATATTATTATTACTTAAAAGCAGCCGGAGTAATCACCCTAAATTATGAAGATTTTTTTCTTTTCTTTCGTTTTAAAGACTATCCTACAGCCTTTCAAGATAATTCTAAGGTTTTTTCCCTAGACTTATATCATAAAATCGCCCCAGTTTTAAAAAGATTAGATTTCGAATCCTATTTATTTTGGGAAAAGTTATTCCATACTTTTTCTCCCCAAGATATTCGCCGTTATCTATTTCAAGTTGATGAAGAACAAAGTCAAACAATAAAAAAATGCAATTTTTATTTACAAACAAAAAATCACTATCATAACTTAAAGAAAATTTTAGCGACAATCACACCATCATTTATAAATCATAGTATTTTTACGCATTCCTTTTCTCAAAATTACGATAATATTTGGCTATCTAACATAGGAACCTATTTAACAAAAGACGAAATTCAATTATTACCTAGCATTTTAGAAAAAGGGCTAAGTCCTTCTGGCAAGATGCTAGCAAGCTATTTATATTATACTAAAGAAAATCCTGAGTATAGAGAAAGTTGGGGACCAATATATAACATCGAAGAAGTGAAAAACTCATTTCCTAATGATAATTTAGAACAATTATTTTTCCTTGGAGTAAAAGGAATAATATCGAATAAAAATGAAATTAAGGATTCTATTTTACTTTGTAGTAAAAAGAAAAAAACAAAAAAATTAACAATTGACAAGAATACAGATAATGATTATAATTAACTTGTAATGGGGCCGTATCTGGATTCGACAGAAATAAAAGAAATTTAACTGCAAGTCGTATATCTTACGTTACAGATAAATTAAATATAGCTGGAAACAACTATAATAACGCTACTGGATACGCTTTCGCGTAATTAATTTAAAACAGTAGGTTCTATCTCATCTTTGTCTACGAGAAGAGAATAGAACATATAAAGTAGACTATATTATGTATTTTTTCTTGGATATATAAAGAATAAAAAAGAATAGTAAATAATGAATCTTGTTAATTCTTTTAATTATTTATGAATATTTAGAATGAACTAAACTTGTAGAAGTTTTATGGATTTTATTTTTGGACGGGAGTTCGACCCTCCCCGGCTCCACCATTGACGAATCTGTTCGAACTATTCGAACTTTTAGATAGATATCAATCAGAAATGATTGATTTTTTCGTTT
>CAKPAK010000037.1 GCA_934132915.1 uncultured Bacilli bacterium | reverse complement strand
GTTGATAGCTTTTGGTTTTTAAAGTAATCTAAGACTTTTTCATATTCTTTCTTTCCTAAATTATTGTATAAGACAACATTTAGGATAGGATGGTTAAAAAAGTCACTTGCTTTAATTGGAGAATATAACTGATAAATATAACTCCCAATTGTTGATTCTTTAAAGTAAGTTTTTAAAAGACCGATAGCTTCTAATTTGTGTCTTGCTTTTTCTATTTCTGATAGAGATATTTGCATATTGGTTACCAAATGATGGTGTGTATATTCAGCGCTGATTTGCGCTCGTTTATCTAAATCAGACCAAAGAGTAAAATATAGCATTACGGCAAGAGGGCCTATAATAGGTTGATATAACATGGTTAGTATGAGTCTATCTTCTGCAGTAATGATGCTTTCATTTTCTACAATATATGTATCAGCAGGGGATATTCCTTTCAAATTTAATTCTTTCATACAACCACTGTCCTCTTAGTTACATTTTATAATAAAAGTGGGGAAAAGTAAAGAATTATCAAAATAGAAAAAAGAACTTTGGGGTTCTAATTCTATTAAAATACTGATCTATATTTTTACAGGAATATGGCTAACTTTGAGGTTTTAGAATTTTTCTTAGTTCTTTATTATTTTCATTTCTTACTTGATAAGGGGTATAGATGGTTTTATTTAGATTTTCTAATAAGTAAGTTATTGTTTTGATTTCTTCTTCTGGATCATAAATTCCATTTTGGATTTTATGAATGGTACTTAATAAATAAATTCCTAATGAAGTATTTGGATTTAATTCTACTGTACTTGTTGTATTATTTTTCATTGTATAGTATTTATCTTTGTTTTTATCAATAATGTTAAAGATCGTATGGGCTTCTTCTTTATCAATTTCTGATAATACTTGACAGATTTGATTATGATTTTTATGGGTTAAGTTTTTATCTGTTATTTCTTCTTGATAGATAAAAGGAATATTATTTCTTTGAAAAATTTCTTTAATATTAGAACTAAGGGTATCGTCTACAAGTTGGAAAAAATTGGGTACTGTGGAAATTTCTAAAGAAGTATTATTTATTCTTTGTAAGATAGAGATGCTGTCATTTAAAAGGGAATCCTTCGAATTTGTTTGAAGATCTTTTTCAGAAAATAATTCCTTGATATTGATTAAAGATGGGGTAACCCTTAATGGGAGAAGGACATTATCTTTAGTTAAGGAATAGGAGAAAGATAAGACTGGATAATCCTTTCCTTTTTCTAATTGAATTAGTTTGTCTTGATGAGATAATAATTCACTTTCAAATGATAAAAGTTTGCTGGTATCTAGAAGATGAATTGTGAAAGTTACTGTTCCATTTTCCGCATAAGAGATGGAAAAAGCGGTATCTTTTCTCTTATTCAACATAAATGTATTTTCTTTTACTACTTCTTTAGATGATCTTTGATAATAATTTACTAAGTTAGGTAAGGCAACGTTTTTTAAAATATTTTCTTGTTCTTCAAGATTGTCTTCTTCTTGTTCCTTTTTTTCTTGGTGAAGAGAAGAAATGATTTCGGATAGCTCTTCATTTACTTCTGATAAAGAAATATACTTTCTTTTCTTGCAATAATTTATAAAATCAGATATTTTATCTAGGAATTGATCGGTTTCTAGTTCTGATAAGGGATTCGTTTGATGGAAGATTAATTTTATTATTTCTTTATAAAAATTTGGATCTGTATATTGAATTCCTTGATTGACTAATTTGACTTTGTAGTTTTGAATAAATTTATCTAAAAGATGGAATAATATATGATTCTCTTGTCTTGCATATTTAAAGTTATCTATTTGTAAGATTAATTTTTCTATTATAGAATAATTTCGATCATCTTCTGATAAGTAAGATAAGATACTATAATAAGATGAGGTATCTAATGGATCATTTTTTACTTCTTGTGGTAAGTTTTCTTCAAATAAATGAATTATTTTTTTGATAAAGTTTTTTTCTGTAGTGTTTTCTTTTGGTAGAGTACGAAGATAGTTTTTTAAAACATCTTTTCCCAGTAAACATACTTCTTCTTTAGCAAATTCTGGTAATTTATTGATTTCTTTAAATATTTTGGTAATATCTTCTGGTATAAAATGATTTAATCCTTCACCATACTTTTTTAAATAAATTCCATGACATAATTCATTTAATAAATCAGATAATTTTTGATTTAAGTTTGTTTGGTAAGTAAAATAGTCAGTAAAGTCTTTTAATTGTTGTTCGATTTCTTGCTCTTTTGGTTGTTTATTCATTTCTTCTTGTTGCTTTTCTATTTTGATTAATTTGTTGATATACTTTAACATTAACTTGCTTTTTTTGTATTCTAGATTGATTATAGATACTTTTTCTTTTAATTGCTGATACTTGGCTAATTCTAGATGTTGATGGAATAATTTTTTATTTTTTCGTAAATCTAATGCAATATTGTTTTCTTTAGCGATCTTTTGAATTACTTCTTTGGTGATTTCTTTTTTCTGTTGATAGGTTTTAATATTTTGTAGTAAGTAAATATCTTTTAATTTATATAAGCAAGATAATTTTTGAGATATTTTTTCCACGCTTAAATAATTTGTCAATAGAATTAGTTCTTCTTCTGATAAAAAGGAATTTATCATTAAGATATTTAATAAATATTTTCTTTTTATTTCTTCTTGTTTGGCATCTTTTCCTTTATTTCCTTGTTCTAGTTCACTTGCTTTTTTTAATAGTTCTTGTACTTTCGTTACATTTACATCTTTAGACATCATTCATTCTCCTTTTTTTCAATTTTACTATAGCACAAAATGTTTGTCTTAGGGATAATATTTACTAGGAAGTAAAAAGAGTTTTTCAGTATTATTTAAATAAAATACTTATCTTTATTTTATCTTTTTAATGAAGTATATAAAAAATAAGATAACTTGGGGTATTATCTTATTTTAATGTGTAATTCTCTTAATTGGGCTTCTGTTAATTCAGAAGGTGAACCCATTAGGTTATCAATGCCGCTGGCACTTGTTGGGAAAGCTTGTACTTCTCTTAGATTGTCTACATCATTTAAGAGCATAATCATTCTGTCAATTCCAGGAGCCATTCCTCCATGAGGGGGAGCGCCGTATTTAAAGGCATTATATAAAGAAGAGAATCTTTCTTTTACAATATCTTTAGAGTATCCTACTTTTTCAAAGGCTAATTCTAGGCAATCTAAATCATGGTTTCTTAAAGCTCCGCTAGACATCTCGTATCCGTTGCATACAAAATCGTATTGGTACGCTACGATATCATCTAAATTGTCGTTTTTTAAGGCTTCTATTCCTCCTTTAGGCATACTAAATGGATTGTGGCAGAAATCGTATTTCTTTTCTTCATCATTATACTCAAACATTGGAAAATCATTAATGATACAGAATTCATAAGTATTTTCATCAATTAAGTTACATTTATTTCCAAGGTAAGTTCTGATTAAACCTGCATATTTTGCAGCATTTTTTTCTTTTTTATTGGCAATGAAGAAAAGGACGCTGTTGGTTTGAAGATTGGTTTTTTCAATTAGATTTTTTCTTTCTTCATCCGTTAAGAATTTATCAATTGGTCCTTTTAGAGAACCGTCTTCTGTTAAAGTTACGTAGCCAATTCCTGGCATACCGATTGATGAGGCATAATCGACAATTTCATTAAACCAACTATTGGAGTTTGTTCCTATTTCATCTACTTTAATTGCTCTGATTGTTGATTTTTGGAATGGTTTAAAAGTGGTATCTTTTAAATATTCTGTAATATCAATAATCTCTAGAGGATTTCTTAAGTCTGGTTTGTCTGTTCCATACTTTAACATAGATTCTTTATATGGAATTCTTTTGAAGGGTAGGGGAGATACTTTTTTATTAGAAAAGTGGGTAAAGATATCATAAAATATTTTCTCTCCTACTTGATAGATATCTTCTTCTTCAACAAAAGACATTTCAAAATCTAATTGATAAAATTCTAGGGTTCTATCTGCTCTTGAATCTTCATCACGGAAACAGGGAGCAATTTGATAATATTTATCTATGCCTCCTACCATTAATAATTCTTTATAAATTTGAGGGGCTTGAGGTAGAGCATAAAATTTCCCTGGATATTTTCTAGATGGGATAACAAAATCTCTAGCTCCTTCTGGGGAAGATGCTGTAATAATTGGGGTTTGTACTTCTAGGAATCCTAAGTCATCCATTTCATGACGGATGAATTTTAATAGTTCTGCTCTTCTTTGAATATTTTTTCTAACCTTTTTATTTCTTAAATCTAAATAACGATATTTAAGGCGTAATTCTTCACTGACTTCATGAGAAGTTTTTACTTCAAAAGGAAGGACATTTAACGATTTTCCTAGAAGAGTGATTTTGGTTACTAATAATTCGATAGTTCCAGTTTCTAGGTTAGGGTTGTAATCTTCTTCAGCTCTTTTTCTTAAAGTTCCTTCTACTGTTACGGTTGATTCTTTAGTGTAACCATTAAACATTTTATCATCATTGCTGACTAATTGGATAGTTCCAGTTTCATCTCTTAAATCTAAGAAAATGATTCCTCCATGGTCTCTGATATTTTCAATCCATCCTGATAGGGTAAAGGTTTTATCAATGTCCGATTCCGTTAGTGTTCCACAGTAAGAAGTTCTATATTTATTTTTAATCATGGTTTTCACCTCTTTCTTAGTTTCTTCTTTTTATTAAAGATAAGTTATTCTGAAGTATTTTTTGAATATAAAATACTTATTTATCTAATTCTTGTTTTAATATTTTGGCACTTAAAGCAGGGTTCGCTTTACCACGTGTTTTTTTCATGACTTGACCTACGAAGTAATCAAATAGTTTAGGATTTTTCTTGTAGGATTCTAATTGAGTAGGGTTTTCCTCGATGACTTCTTTTATAATCTTGGTTAACTCTGCCTCATCTGTTATTTGGCTCATTCCTAGTTCAGATACTAGTTTAACTGGATCTTTTTCTTCTTCTAATGATTTGGTTAATACTTCTTTAGCTTGTTTACCTGAAATTTTAGAAGTTTCTACTAAATCGATTAAGCCTTTTAACATTTTTGGAGTTAGGAATAATTCTTCGATTGTTTTTTCCATTTTATTTAAGTGTCCTAAGATAATACTGTTTATCCAGTTAGCAGCACTTTGTGGATTAGCACCTAGCGATACGGTTTCTTCAAAATAATCGGCTAATGGTTTTTCTTTGACAATGATTTTGGCATCTCTTGGAGAAACGCCCAATTCATTAATATATTTATCTCTTCTTTCTGTTGCTAAAGGTGGGATAGTGGCTTTAATTTCTTCTAACCATTTTTTATCTAATTTAAATTTTGGAATATTTGGTTCAACAAAATATTTATAATCAATGGCATCTACTTTGCTACGCATATAGATTGTTGTTCCAGACTCTTCATCAAAGCGTCTAGTTTGTTGTTCCATTTCATCGTATTTTCCATCTTCTTTTAATTCAATTTGACGTTTAATTTCATAGTTGATTGCATCTCTTACTCCACCAAAAGAATTAACATTTTTAATTTCTATTTTTGTTCCCCAGTTCTTTGGAGCTTTTTCATCTAAAGATGCATCCATAATTGAAACGTTAACATCACATCTAATTTGTCCTTTTTTAGAGTCTGCTTCTGAAATATTTGCATATTGATAGATAGAACGCATGGTCTCTAAGAAAGATACTGCTTCTTCAGCTGAATGGAAGTCTGGTTCTGTTACTAATTCTAGTAGGGGAACACCTGCTCTATTATAGTTAATTGTAGTGGTATCTTCATGGTGTGTTGAGGAAGCAGCATCTTCTTCTAAGTGAATATTATTTACTCGAATGGTTTTTGTTTCTTCTCCAACCTCATAAGTTAGTTCTCCATAGATTCCTACAGGTGCTGGTTTAGTTTCTTGTGTAATTTGAAATCCTTTGGGTAAATCTGGATAGTAATAATTTTTTCTTTCAAAATAAATATATTCTGGTTGTTTACAGTTTAAAATGATACTAGCCATTAGGGCTTTTCGAACAGCTTCTTTATTGACTACTGGTAAAGTTCCTGGGAAAGCCATATCAACAGGACGAATATTTGTATTAGGTGTATCATCGTATGAATTTCTTGCTGAAGAAAATACTTTAGTATTAGTTTTACTGATTTCACAGTGCATTTCTAAACCAATTAATACTTTATATTTATCCATTATTCTCCTCCTTTACTTGTTTGATTTTTATAGCCTAAGATATTTTCAATGGCATAGGCGATATTTAAAACATTTGCATCATCATAGCAAGCGCCAGTTAAGTTTAAAGCTACTGGTAAGCCATCAATAAAGCCATCAGGTATGGTAATTGATGGAAACCCTCCAAAGTTACCAACTTGTAAGTGTTCCTCTAATGGAGCAGTATCTTTATCTAAGATATCTATTGAACCATCTAAATGTTTCGCTGGTCCACTTCCTACTGGTAAGATAACGGCATCATATTTTTCAAATAAATGTTTCCAAGTATCTACTAGTAGTCTTCTTACTCTTTGGGCATTATGGAAATAACGATCTTTATTTTCTTTTTGTAGAACATAAGAGCCTATTACAAATCTTCTTTTAATTAATGGAGAAAAGTTTTTGGTACGATAATCTTTCATCATATCGATATAATTTTCTCCTTCTCCTCTAGGACCAAAGATAAATCCAGTTAAGTTTGACATATTAGAAGTGGCTTCAGCACATGAAATAACGACGTATACAGAGGCTAGTGCATTTAATAACGTTTTATCTACTGATACTTCTTCTACTTCAATGCCTAATGATTTTACTTTTTCTAGCGTGTTAGCAAAATTTTCTAGATGTTCTTTTAAAGTAGCAGAAGCATTAGGATAAGAAGAAATATCACATAATTCTTTGATGTAACATAATTTTTTACCCTTAACTTCACCTGTTAGAGAACTTGCTAAATTGATATTAGAAGAGTCCCAAGAAGTCATGTCGTATTTGTCTTTTCCTTTCATGGCATCTACTACAATGGCAGCGTCTTTTACATTTCTAGTTAAGGCACCGCAGTGATCTAGAGAACTTGCAAACGGGAAAAGTCCATAACGAGAAATCATTCCGTAAGTTGGTTTATAGCCAACAATTCCACAATAAGCGGCTGGTTTTCTGATAGAGTCACCTGTATCAGAACCGGTAGCATAAGGAAATACTCCAGCAGCAACGGCAGCGGCAGAACCAGCAGAAGATCCTGCACACATTCTTGTTATATCCCAAGGATTTTTAACAATACCAGTGTGGCCTGTTGTTCCTGTTCCACCCATTCCAAATTCATCCATTACGGTTTTTCCAACAGCAACTGCTCCATGATGTTCTAGATTTTCAATAGCCGTTGCCGTAAAGAAAGGAATGTAATCTTTTAGTGTATTTGATGAACCTGTACTTAGTATTCCTTTGGTACTGTAATTATCTTTTATTCCGTAAGGAATACCTGATAAGACGTCTTCTGTTACTTCTTGTTCTTTGGCATCATCTAGAATGGTGACAAAAGCATTAGATTTTTCTTGTAATTTGTGTGATTTTTTTAATGATTCTTGGATTAATTCTTTACTAGTTACTTCACCTTTTTTTAAGGCTTCATGAATTTCTTCAATTGATTTATTCATATATTCCATATTATCCCACCACCTTTGGTACTTGTACTTCTCTTTCTGTTCTATCATCACAGTTTTGCAATAATTCTTCAATTGGAATAGATTCTTCTACTTCATCTTCCCTTAAATCATAAATAAAATTATCTAGACAATGTGTCATTGGTTCTACTTGTTCAATATCTTTGATGTCATTAATTTTGTTAATATTTTCATCGATAATGGCAAATTCATCTAAAACCATATTTGCTTCTTCTTCAGTTAGACCGATTAAAAGTTTTTCGGCATAATCATTTACCATTTCTTTTGTAAATTTACTCATTTTTCTCTTCCTTTCTTAAAATACTTATATTTTTTTTGCATGAATATAAAAATAAAACAGTAATTCATCTCCTTAACTTTTATAAGTTAAAGGGACGAACTACTGTTAAGTCCGCGGTACCACCCTTATTATCATGGCCTGATCGCTTTATCTGAAAAATTCAGAAAGAGGATAACGGGTAATCCCGGCTTAAATTACTTACATATTCACCTAAGCACTCCAAAGTGTTATTCATAGTATATTTTATGTTAGCTTTCACCTTACCTAACTCTCTTCTAATAAAAGGGATACTACTACTTCTCTTCTTCTTCGCGTTAACGATTAAAATTATAGTATAGATTATTTTCATTGTCAATCTTATGTGAAGAGAAAAATTATTTTTTAAAGACAAGATAACTTCCTAGAAAAAGAGAAATCAGAGATAAAAAGAAAAGATAAGTATTGTATTCAAATAAAAAGATAGAAGTGATATTAGCGGATACGTGAATTAAGATTGGAGAGAGAATATTTTCTTTTTGTTGATAAACTTTTGTTAAGATAAATCCTAAAAATAGGGCATAAATCATTTTTAGAGGGGCTAGATGGATTAGGGCAAAAGCGATAGTGGTAAGATAAAGAGATTTTTTCTTGCTATTAAAACTTTTTAACTTATTGTAAAAAATATGCCGAAATAATAATTCTTCATAGATTGGTCCAATTATTCCCGAGGCGATAATATCAAGAAATAGGGGAATGGTTGTTTTTGAATTTGTGGGAGGGGAAACATAAAAAAGAATCATATTTAAAAAAACAGATAAGGAAATACCGAGCAAGAGGTAAGGAAAATACTTATTTTTTTTCTTAATGGAGATGGGGTATTTTTTTAGAAAATAAATAATATAGAAAAGGTAGGTAATAATTAAGATATAGGGCAATATATTTATTAATTTATCTATAGATGAATAGCCTAAGCAAAAATAAATTAAAATGGAAAGAAGGATTATCCCGTAACTTAAAAAATAGGTAAGGAGGATAGGAATAGATGATTTTAATATTTTTTGATAATTATTCATGATATATATTCCTTTCTTTTTTCTTCTAGTATAGCACAGAAAAAAGAAGAATTAAAAATCCTTGTTGAGATAATTTTTTAATTCTTCTTTAAGTTCTTCATTCTTCATTGCATAATCAATATTGGCTTTTAAGTAGCCTATTTTGGAACCTGTGTCATAATAAGTTGCATCTAAGAGACAGGCATAAAATTTTTCTTGTTCCATTAATTTCTTCATTGCATCTGTAAATTGATATTCTCCTCCTACTCCTAGGCTTAAAGACTCTAAGATGGGAAAAATTTTGGAACTGACAACATATCTTCCTAAACCAGCATAGTTAGAAGGAGATTTTTCAAGTGGAGGCTTTTCAATGATGGTTTTAATTTCCTTTGTCTGTTCATTTTTAAATTCTATCATCCCATATTTATTGGATAAATGTGATGGTATTTTTAAGGCTCCGATGATGTTAGAAGATGTTTTTTCATGAAGTTCTATTAACTGCTTTAAGGCTGGCTTAGATGAGTCCATTAAGTCGTCTCCATAAAGAACGGCAAAGTCATCATTTCCTACAAAAGTTGAGGCTAATTTAATTGCGTGTCCACTTCCTTTAGGCTCTCCTTGACGGATAAAATAAATATTGACATTATCTGGCTTGGTTTTTAGAAGTGCCAATTCTTTTTCCTTGTGATTTTGTTCTAACCTTCTCTCTAATTCAAAATTTTGGTCAAAATAATCTTCAATTACTTTTTTATAAGGACTGGTAATTAAGAGAATATCGGTAATTCCTGAGGCAATACATTCCTCAATGATATAAGATAATGTTGGTTTATCTACAATTGGTAGCATTTCTTTAGGGATAGATTTTGTTATTGGTAGAAATCTTGTTCCTAATCCTGCTACAGGGATTACAGCTTTGGTTATTTTATTCATTATTTTCCTCCTTAAATGGTAATGTAAGTATTTGTTTTATAAATGGTATTATTTATTTTTAAGTAAATAGAATATTTTCCTGATAAGCCATATTGATTAATCGTCGTAATATTTTGATTCATTTCATATATTCTTTTATCAAGAAATTGATCTAAGATTAGATAAACTTCATCGTTTGAAGAGAAATGGCCGGTTACAATGATGGTTTCTTGAGACTTTTTAATATTAATATGATATTTCTGATAGTTTTTATCTATTTTTTTGTAATTGATAAGAAAAATATTCTTTTTAGAAGTTGCTGTTTTATGTTGATTTTGAAAAGTAATCCCATTGATTAGTTTGTAATTTGTGTTCGTGCTGTAATAGTTTAGTTTTATTGTGGAATCTGTTAATTTGCTTGCTATGTCCTGAATTTCTTCACTTGAAGTGCTACGATTTAAAATTAGTTTTTTATTTTCATTAATTAATACAATATTTTCTTGATCAATTTCTTTTATTTTTTGATATGAATTGGTTAGGGAATAAGTATTTAAAATATGACCAGTCTGCCAATCTAATTGAATTACATTATTTGATAATAAGAAAAGACTATCGTTTACTTCTTTAATGTCATAAACTTTATGTTCTAGATGAATTTGCTTATAAATTTTTCCTAGTAAATCGATTTCAATTAGAGAATATCTTTGATTGTTGTTGATTTCAAGTAATAAATTTCCATTATTTAGTAAGTAGGGATAAATTTCTACTTCTTTAGGATAAAACCAACGAATATGATGTTCATCATCAATCCCATATAATTTATTTTGCTCTTTTATTAAAGTTAATTTATTAGGAGAAGTACTTACTCCATCCAAAGAAATATTGTCTTGAATATTCTCGGTTTTTATAAAAAATATCTTTTTTTCTTGTTCGGTAATAATTTCTATTTTATTTTCTTGATTAGGAGATAATCCATAGATCGGTATAATATGTTTGGTTTCTTCTTTGTAAGTATTTTCAAGAAAATTATTTTGACTAGGGATTCTAACTGTTATTTTTGTAGGAGTGGGTGTTTCAAAAAGAATTATGGCTGACAAGGGAGAATCACCATAAGGATTCACTACAATATTAGGGTTGTCTAAACTGTATCCATATGGACTTAAGTATTTTTCTTGTTCTTTTTGACTTTCTAGTTGTTCTTTGATTTCATCTACTTTTTCATTAGCACTAACAATTTTGTATCCTATCATAGAAAATGACATTATTATCATTAGAAAAGAAGAGATAATTAAAAATTTCTTCATTCTTTACTCCTTTATATTGTATTGGTATTATAACATAGTTTTCTTTTTTTGTATAGGAAAAGCGTTTTGTGTACATAATACTTATAGAGAATATTCGCAGATATTCACGGATCAATCTATTTTTATAGATTGATTTTTTAGGGTTGGTATATTATAATTTATTTTATTAGAGGAGGTAAAAAAATGGATATTTTTTGCAAAATTATTGAAGGAGAAATTCCTAGTTATTGTATTTATGAAGATGAAATCGTAATGGTTATTATGGATGCAAATCCAGTTAGTGATGGTCATTGTTTGGTTATTCCTAAAAAGCATTTTAAGGACTTATACGATATTGATAATGATATTTTGTTACATATTTTGAAAACAGGTCGAAAGGTAAGTAAAATACTTATGGAAAAACTAGATTGTGATGGAATTAGTTTAGATGAAAATAATGGTTCTTCTCAAGAAGTAAAGCATTTTCATTTACATATTATCCCTAAGTATCAGGGAAGAAATAGGGTAAATCACATGGTAGAAGATATTTATAAGAAGATTAGTGATTAAAAGATGAGTATTGAAATAAACGTCAGTGCTCTCTTTTTAAATTTTTTTCTTTGACGATGATAGATTCCTTCCATCTTTTGTTTTTACTTTTCGCATTCATTTAATGAACGCGCATCAGACTCAAAATCAATTTTGCTTAATTCATTGATTTGCTCTGTAACTCCCATTAGATTTAGTACAACTTGTAAGTTCCTTATTATTTCTGATCGTTTAACTCGTGATGGTAAAAAGATTCATCAGTATTTTCTAAAAAATCAATTGTCAAAACATACTTTTTAATATATACTTATTTTAGGATAGGAGGGGTCTTTGTGATTGTTTACGTGATTCATGAACAACAATTATTTAGTATGACTTTACCGTTAAAAGTGAGTGGAAGTTATACTTTAAGTGACATTGATAATAATAAAGAGAGAAATTTAATTAATATTAGTGAAGAAAATGGAAAATGGGTTGCTTTTAGCAATAAACATGTAAAAATCTGGTATGATAAAAAATCTTTAGAAAAGATTCCCTTAGAAAATTATCAATATTTGCTACTACAAATTAAAGGACAAGACGGCTATTTAGTGATGTATACTTGCCCTGTTAATGATAATTCCTTTTTTGGGGTGTCCGTTCCTAAAAATATAGAATTTATCATTGGAAGTGGCGGAGATAATGCGATCAGTTGTAACAATCCCCTAATTGGTCATAAGCACGCAAAAATAACTTACCAAGATAAAATTTGGAAAATCGAAGATTTAAGTACTCAATACGGGACATTTGTAAACAATAAATTAATTCAAGAGGAAGTTACATTATTTCATGGAGACGTTATTTTTATCTTAGGACTTAAATTAATTGTTTTAGGAAACACGATTTATTTTAATAATCCATTAGGAAGTGTTCGTTATGACAAAAATATTTTTGGTGAGATTTCTAATCGTGAAAAAATTCCTCTAATAGAAGTCAGCGATGATGATAACGAAATCTCTTTGTATGAAGATGATGACTATTTTGTTCGTTCTCCTCGATTCATGGAAGTTATTGAAGATAAAACATTTAAAATTGATCCACATCCAAACAATCAAGAACCAGAAAATACTCCATTTCTTTTGACGATTGGACCCATGATGACAATGGGAGCTTCTTCTATGATGATGCTGGTTAGTGCTATGAATTCTTATCAAACTAATGATAAAAATTTGATGAATATTTTACCCACAATGGTTATGTCTGTTTCTATGTTAGCTGGGACCTTGTTGTGGCCTACATTGAATCGATCTTACACGAAAAAAATGACAAAAAAGAAACTTAAAAAAATTGAAGATAAATATACTGCCTATTTAATAAAGAAAGAAAACGAATTAATTGCAATTGCCAATATTCAAAAACAAATATTACTTTCTAATAATATTAGTCCCCAAGAATGTTATAAGTTAATTATTAATAAGAATAAAAGTTTATGGATGCGAGAATTAAGTCAAAATGATTTTTTAACACTAAGATTAGGATTAGGGAAAGTGCCATTAAAAATAAAATGTAATTATCC
Source organism: uncultured Bacilli bacterium (assembly GCA_934132915.1). Next base: position 3,535 of record CAKPAK010000037.1, on the reverse strand, counting down.
AGAAGAAAAATTTCAACTAGATGATGATCATTTGGATGAAAGAATGCGATCAATACTAGAAAAATATAAATATATTGATGGCGTCCCTGTTACTGAATCATTGATTGAAAAAAATATCATTGCTATTACAGGAAAATATCAATTTGTAAAAAATTATATGGATATTTTAATTTTACAAATGGTAGCATTTCATAGTTATTATGATTTAAAAATTGTTTTATTTACTAATAACTCTAAAGAAGCAGGATGGGAATATTTGAAACAAATGCCTCATTTATTTCGAAATGATAAGCAAATGCGTTTTTTTGCTACTAATTTTGATGAAGCAAAAGAAATTAGTCAATATTTGTTGAATGTTATTACTTCAAGAGAAGATTCCTTTCATAAAAACGATCAAAATAAATTTGACAAGTATCATAATTTTCATAGTTATTATGTTATTCTTACCGATGATTATGAAGAAATAAAGGATTATCCATTTATTGATAAAGTTTTAAATCAACAAGGGAATTTAGGTTTTAGTTTAATTATTATGCACCCAACTTTAGCCAATTTACCGACACAATGTAAATCTTTTATTGGAATTAGTGACTTGGATAATGGGGGAATTTTTGAAAATGAACTTTCGAAGGAAACACAACGTTATTTTAAAATTGAACTCGTTAATCAACTAGATTTAAAAATGTGTGGCGTCATTCTTAATAATATCCCGATTGAAAATAAAGATGAAAATTTTGCCTTACCTAAAACTTATAGTTTTCTAGAAATGTTTGATGCAGGAAATGTTGAACAACTTAATTCTTTGGAAAAATGGGAGACAAACAATCCTATTAATAGTTTAGCAGCACCAATTGGAATTTCAATGACCGGCAATTTGTTTAAATTGGATTTGCATGAAAAAGAAGCTGGACCGCATGGATTAATTGCTGGGATGACTGGTTCAGGAAAATCAGAATTTATTATCACCTATATTTTGTCGATGGCGGTGAATTACCATCCTAACGAAGTCCAATTTGTGCTTATTGACTATAAGGGTGGTGGATTGGTTGGCGCTTTCGAAAATACTGAAACGGGAATTAAACTTCCTCATTTAGCTGGTACTATTACTAATTTGGATACTGCCGATATTAACAGGGCACTTGCTTCTATTGAAAGTGAATTAAAGAGAAGGCAAACCTTATTCAACACTGCTAGAGAAAAATTGAATGAAGGAACTATTGATATTTACAAATATCAAAAATATTACAGAGAAGGTCTTTTAGATACCCCGTTATCACATTTATTTATTATTTCCGATGAATTTGCTGAATTAAAGGATCAGCAACCTGATTTTATGGATCAATTAATTTCGACAGCGCGTATTGGTCGTAGTTTAGGCGTTCATCTAATTCTAGCAACCCAGAAACCTAGTGGGGTTGTTAATGATCAAATTTGGTCAAATTCAAGATTTCGTGTTTGCTTGAAAGTTCAAGATGCAAATGATTCGAATGAAGTTATTCACAGACCTGATGCCGCTAATTTAAAAGATGTTGGAAGATTCTATTTGCAGGTTGGTTATAATGAATTTTTTGCGATGGGGCAGGCATCTTATGCTGGATCTCCTTATATTCCTCAAGATAAAGTCTATCATGAAATTGATGACAAAATTGAATTTATCAATAATATTGGTCGAAGTATTAAATCAATCGATATTCCTCGAAGCAATAATAAACAGGCACAAGGTGAAGAACTATCCAATGTGGTTAAATATTTAGATGCACTTGCAAAAAAAGAAAACATCTCTGTTCGACAATTATGGTTGGAAAAACTTCCTAAAGAAATATTTATTGATTTAATTAAGAAAAAATATCATTTTAGAAAAGAAAACTTTATCTTAAATGCCGTTATTGGATTGTATGACAACCCTGGATTACAAGAACAAGGCCTACTTTCCATAGATTTTACACATAAAGGAAACACTGTAATCTATAGCATGGAGGATAAAAATTGCATGATTAATACAATTATCTATTCTTTAATTACAACTTATCACACAAAAGAATTGAATATTTATGCTCTAGACTTTGATAGTCAGACTTTAAAAATGTATAAAGATGCGCCTCAAGTTGGAGATGTTATTTTTAGCAACGAAAATGAAAAAGTTATCAATCTATTTAAATTCATATCTATCGAAATTGAAAAAAGAAAAAAACTATTCCAAAATTATAATGGAGATTATTCTTTTTATTGTCAACATTCTAGAAATACTCTGCCAGGAATTATTCTTATGATTTATGGCTATGAAAACTTTAAAGAAAGTTTTGAAGAGCAAGATAATATTCTGACAAAAATTAGTCGAGATTGTTTTAAATATGGAATTTACATTTTAATTACTGCTGTTAGTGATAGAAGTTTGAGACTTAGTATAAGAAGTAATTTTTCTCAAATTATTCCTTTAAAATTAAGTGCACCAATTGAATATAATATGCTTCTTGGAAAAAAGGCACCAATGATTGCGGATATAGATGGTAGAGGTATCGCTTTAGTCAACGATGAACCTTATGAATTTCAGACAGCAATGATAACCTCTAGAGACAAACAAAATGATTATGTAAAAAATGTAATACAAATTTTAAATCAACAGATTATCGACAGAGCGCCAGAAATTAAAATATTACCTGAAATAGTTACTTGGAGGGATATTTTAAGAGAACCTATCCAATTAAATAAAATACCTGTTGGTTTAGAAACAAATACTTTAGAAGTATCTTACTTTAATCCTACTAAATGTTTAATTAATTTATTTAATTCTAGTAATGTCTCCATGTTAACTAAAATTTCGCAGACAATTATTAAAAAACTATTGGAGTTTTCTCCGTTTATTACTATGATTTGTGATGAAAAATCATATTATAATGGAATCAAATCAAGTTCTTTTGAAGAAGTAAATCAAATTATTTTTGCTAAAGAAAGAACAAAACCTATGCTTGTCTTTGTTACAGGGGTTGAAAAATGGATCAGTACTATTCCCGATGAAATAAAAAAAGATTTAAATCAATACTTTTCTAAAATACAGGAGTTGAAAAATTGTTATTTTGTATTTATTGATCGAATAGAAGATATTAAAGGCTTTAGTTATGAAAAATGGTTTAAGCAATTTGTTGCGGTTGATCATGGTATTTTTATTGGAAAGGGATTAAATAATAGTACCATTCATAGTCTAGTGACCCCATTTCGAGAAATCAGTGCCTTAATTCCTGAAAATTATGGTTATAATATCGAGAATGGAATCGCTACTAAAATTAAACTAGTGGAAGGTGAGTCAGATGAAAAATAAAGTTTTAGTGAATTTATATGTTCCATTCTTAGAAAAAAAATATGAATTATTTTTACCTGTTAATAAAAAAATAGGAGAAATTATTGTTCTAATTGGACGCGCTTTACCTGATGTAACTGGCGGATACTATATTTATCATCAAGAGGAAAGACTATACAATCGGCTAAATGGCTATGAATATCAGGTTAATGAAACAATTAAAAATACCAATATCCGGAA
>CAKPAK010000036.1 GCA_934132915.1 uncultured Bacilli bacterium | reverse complement strand
ACTTATGAGAAAGCGAATTGTTGCCTCTGATGTTCGTGATTCTAGAGCTTTTTCTTTTAAGAGAATTACGGATAATCAGTTTTTTGCGTGGTTACTTTATATGGTTGGGTATTCTATTGTATTAATTACGGTTTCATCTTTGTTTCAGAAGCATTTTTATATTAATTTTTGTTATTTTGGTGTTTATGCTTTTTTGGCTTCTATTATTATTTATGTTTTGAATCAAACGATTAAGCCAATTTTGTTTTATATTACTTTGCCAATTACAGCACTTACTTTGGGGTTATTTTATCCTATTATTAATGTTTTTATTTTGTATATTGCTAGTTTTTTATTGGGGGATAATTTTCAAATTCATGGTTTGGTTTTACCTTTTTTGATTGCGGTTGTTATTTCGGTTTTGAATATGTTTATGGAGGGAATGGTTATTAAACCGATAATTTCTAAAGGAAGGAGTAGGAAATGAGTAGAGTTCTTTTTACGATTGGTCCGTTTACGGTTTATTGGTATTCTTTTTTGATTTTAGTGGCAGTTTTGGTTGGTTATCAGATTGTAGTTGGGTATAGTAAGAAAATTAACTATAAGACGAATGAGATTATAGATATGGTTTTATATTTGGTGATATGGGCGATTGTAGGAGCGAGAATTTATTATGTTGTTTTTAATTTCTCGGAGTATCGGGATGATTTGCTTTCTATTTTGATGATTTGGCGTGGTGGGCTTGCGATTTATGGGGGAGTGATAGCGGGGATCCTTTATATTTTATATTATTGTAAGAAGAAGAATTTAAGTTTTGTTCGTGTGTTAGATATTTATTCTTTGTCTTTGTTACTTGGACAATCTATTGGGCGATGGGGGAATTTTTTTAATCAAGAGGCTTATGGTGGAAAGACGACTTTAGTGGCTCTTAAAAATCTGCATTTGCCTAAGTTTATTATTGATGGGATGTATATTGATGGTTTTTATCGACAACCTACTTTTTTATATGAATCGATTTGGTGTTTTATTGGTGTTTTGATTTTGATACCTATTAGGAGGAAATATAGTAATCAAGTGGGAAGGCAGATTTCTTTTTATTTTATTTGGTATGGGATTGGTCGATTTTTTGTTGAAGGACTTCGGAGTGATTCTTTATATTGGGGTTCTTTTCGAGTTAGTCAGATTGTTTCTTTGATTTTAGTTGCTTTAGGAATTGGTTATTCTTTTTGGTTGAAAAAGAGAAAATACCAAGGAAAAGGTAAGGAGGTAAGTGGTTCTGATGGAAGAATATAAGGTGATTATTATTGGTGCTGGGATTAGTGGGATGTCTTGTGCTATTTATTTGAAGAGGGCTGGTATTTCTACTTTATTGATTGAGAATAATGTTCCTGGTGGGCAGTTGAATAAAATTCCTGTTATTGAGAATTATCCTGGTTATGAAGAGGTAAATGGTGTGGATTTAGCGATGAAGTTGTATTCGCAAGTTACTGGTGATGATAATGATATCAATTATGTTTGTGAAAATGTGAAGAATATTGATTATGATAAACATTTACTTATGACGGATCAGAAGAGTTATTCTTATTCTTTTTTGGTTATTGCTACGGGTAGGCGAGAGCGATTGTTGAATTTAAATCACGAAGAAGAGTTTTTGGGTCGTGGGATTAGTTTGTGTGCGACTTGTGATGGGGCTCTTTATCGAGGGCGTGATGTTATGGTTGTTGGGGGTGGAAATAGTGCGGTTAGTGAGGTTTTATATTTATCTAATATTTGTCGGCGTGTTTATTTGGTGGTGAGGAAAAGTACTTTAAGGGCTGAAGAAATTTTAAAGAGGCGGTTATTGAATTTGGATAATGTTGTTCTTTTAAAGGATTCAGAGATTGGTAAGTATTTGTATGATAAAGAACGGGTGAATGGCGTTTGTTTGAAGGATGGTCGGGAGTTTCGGGTTGCTTGTGTTTTTTTGGCGATTGGTTCGGTTCCTAATAGTGAGTTGTTTTTGGGGGATAAGAAGGATGGCTATATTGTTGTGGATGGGAATGGAAGAAGTAGTGTTCTTGATGTTTATGCGTGTGGAGATGTTACTTTTAAGAGAGTATATCAACTTGTTACGGCTTCTAATGATGGGGTTGTGGTTGCTAATGATATTATTGATAAGTGTTTAAGGAGTTGAGTTTTTGTGTTTCAAAAGAATTTTAATGTGAGTACCGTATTGATAGGGCTTTTATATTTGGTTCTTGGGATTGTTTTTATTGCTGCTACGGATGAATTGTTAAAGACTTTTAATTATATTTTGGTTTGTATTTGTTTTATTATTGGGGTTATTCAGATGCTATCTTTTTTCTTGGAGCGAGAACATTTAAAAGATAATTATACGTCTCTTTTGATTGGGGTTGTTTTTGTTTGGGTTAGTTTAGTTTTATATGTTTATTATGGGTTTATGATTAATATTTTGCCAATTTTATTTAGTTTATATTTATTTGTTATGGCTGTAGAGATGTGGGTTCGGTATGTTCATTTAAAAGATGTGGTGAATGTTCGGCGAAGGAAGTACTTGTTGTTAGGGGGATTAGCGATGGTTATAGGCATTTTATTGATTTTTAATCCTGGTCATGTGATTTTAACTTATTTGAAAGTGACTGGTTTGTATTTAGTATTGGTTTCTTTGTTATATTTTATGGAATGTTTTCATTTATTTAGAGAGCGACATGAGCATAAAAATTAGGAGATTGAATAGATTTTAATAAGACATTTTTAACTTGTCTTTTTCTTTTTCTTCTTTGTTTAGAAAAAGCGAACAATTGTTTGAAATGAGTTGACTTTGGGAGGCAAAGATGATAGAATTTAGAGTATGTTTTGTCTTTTGTTTTGAGAGGAGGATGTGATGAAAAAATTTGTTCCAGATATGTATCAAAAAAGTATTTATGAGATTGATTATAAGGCTTTAAAAAAGAAGAAAATACGTCTTGTTTTGTTTGATTTGGATAATACTTGTGTGGGGTACCATGAAAAGGTTCCAACGGAAAAGTTAGAAAAACTCTTTAAGAAGTTAGAAAAAATGGGTTTTACGGTGGTTATTTTTTCGAATGCGCCGTATAAACGATTGGTTCCTTTCCAAAAATTGGGAGTAATTTGTCATCATTCTTCGATGAAACCTTTTCCTTATCATTTTAAAAAAATGATGAGACGCCATCAACTTAAAAGAGAAGAAGTTTGTATTATTGGCGATCAATTGTTTACGGATATTTGTGGGGGAAACTTAGCTGGGATTGTAACTTGCTTGGTTGATCCAGTGACGAGTGAAGATTTTATTTTTACAAAAATTTTTCGGGCGATGGAAGGCTTTATTTTTTGGAAATTTGCCAATAAAGATATTTTAAAGAAGGGGCGGTATTATGAATAAATGTTGTGGTTGTGGAATTGTTCTTCAGGATAGGGATAAGGATGGTCTTGGGTATACTAGAGATATGGGAAGTTTATTGTGTGAGCGTTGTTTTCGGCTTAGACATTATGGAGAATATAAAAATGTTTCTTTAAATAATTTGGATTATAGAAAGATTCTTGAGCAAATTCCTCGTGATAGTTTAGTTTTGTATGTTGTGGATATTTTATCTCTTGATCTTTCTTTTCTAGATTCTTTTCAAAAAGTTCTTTTGGTCATTACGAAAAGGGATGTTATGCCAAAGAGTTTGGTGGATGAAAAAATTCGTTCGTACTTTTTAAAACGGTATGATAATTTGGTTGATGTTTGTTTGGTTAGTAGTGTGCGTAACTATCAGATGGATTTATTGTATAAAGAAATTCTTACCTATTCTGGTGGACAAAAGGTATATTTAGTGGGCTATACGAATTCGGGAAAGAGTACGTTGGTTAATCAGTTTATTCATGATTATTTGGATAGTGATCATTTTATGACGACGAGTATGTATCCGTCGACGACTTTGAATGAAGTGGAAATTTGTTTTCCTGATTTTACTTTGGTGGATACACCGGGATTATTGGATAAAGGGAATTTGGTTTCTATTTTAGATAAACGTGGATTAAAGATGGTTAGTCCTCGAAAAGAAATTCGTCCGAAGAGTTGTCAGGTTGAAGGAAAGGGAAGTATTCTTTTGGGCTCTTATGTTAGAATGAACTATGAAGTTAAGGGAAGAAGTAGTTTTATCATTTATGTTTCTAATGAAGTGCCTGTTCGTTTTTGCGGTTTGGACAAAAATACTTATCTAGATTATCCTCATTGTTGTTATCAAGTGCACTTGGGAGAGGATATTGTTATTCCGGGGCTTGGTTTTATTAAGTTTAGAGGAGATTTTCAGATTACTTTGTATTTGATTGATGGAGTGGAAGCTAGAGTAAGGGAGAGTTTTATTTAATGGATGATATGATGGATGTGAGAAGAGTTAATGTTGTTGCTCTTGCTTATTTGGGAGATGCTATATATGAGGTCTATATTCGGGAAAAGTTAATTTTGAGTGGAATTTCTCATGTTTTAGAGTTACAGAAAAGAGCGGTTTTATATGTCTCGGCAAAAGGACAAGCTAGTATATTGAAGCGTTTATTAGATGAAGAGAAGTTAACGGAGGAAGAAATTGAAGTTGTCAAACGGGGAAGAAATTATAAGCGAAGTACGCATCCTAAGCATACGGATATTATAACTTATAAGTTATCTACTGGTTTTGAGGCTTTGCTGGGTTTTTTGTATTTATCTAGGAATTATGATAGATTGGCAGAAATATTAGAGTATATTGAGGTGAAATAATGTATATATATGGAAAGAATGTAGCTAAGGAAAAGTTAAGGAGTCGGGAAGAGGTTTTTCGGATTTTTTTGAGCCGAAAGTTTCATGATGAAGAAATTTTTTCGATGATTCGCGAAAGGGGAATAAAAACGATCTTTTTAGATAATCAGGCTATGGATAGGAAAGTTTCTGGGAATCATCAGGGAATTATTTTGGAAGTGGAAGAGGTACGGACTTATTCTCTTGATTATTTTTTAGAGAGTGTTCGTCATCAAAGTAAGGTGCTTGTTGTGATGTTAGATCACTTGGAAGATCCCCATAATTTTGGGGCGATTATTCGTACTTCGGAAGCTTTAGGGATAGATTCGATTATGATCCCAAATGATAGAAGTGTGACGGTGAATGCAACGGTAGTTAAGACTTCAGCAGGGGCGATTAGTTATATGAAGATTGTTCGAGTACCGAATTTAGGGAGTACGATTACGAGATTGAAAAAAGAGGGATTTTGGATTGTTGGGACAGATATGGATGGAGAAGATTATTCTAAAATTGATTATCCTGATAAAGTTTGTGTTATCATTGGGAATGAAGGAAAGGGTGTATCTGAAACTTTATTAAAAAAGAGTGATTTTGTGGCTTCGATTCCGATGTCGGGAAAAATTAATAGTTTAAATGCTTCTGTTTCTTGTGGAATTATTTTATCGGAAATTGTTTTGGCGAGGAGAAGATAAATGCGTGGGTTGAATGATTATGAACTGGTTAGTCTTGCACAAGAAAATAATGAAGAAGCAAGTGAGATTCTTTATGCAAAATATCAGCCTTTAATTCAGAAAATATGTTATAAGTATTTTTCGTATGTAAAGAATAAGGGAGTTGAATTTAATGATTTAGTTCAAGAGTGTACGATTGGTTTTGAGGAGGCGATTCAAAGATTTAATCAAGATGATAAAACGAGTTTTTATACTTTTGTTAATGTTTGTATGGAGCGCCAAATGATGAGTGAAGTAACAAAACATAATCGGGATAAATATCGTTTTTTGAATGAGGCAGTTTCTTTAGAAGAGTTGAATGATGAAACAGAACTGAGTTTGATGGATTGTATTGGAGATGATCGGGATAATCCTGAAAAAGGGCTTTTGGTGGATGAAGAGTTTAAGGAATTGTATTTGAAAATTGTGGATAAATTGACTAATTTTGAGGAGTGTGTTTTTCGGTTGAAATTACAAAATTTTGATTATCAGGAAATTGCGCGTATTTTGGATAAGGATGCTAAGAGTATTGATAATGCTATTCAAAGAATTCGGATGAAGATTAAAAATATTATTTAGTAAAGATTGGGGTGTTTAAGGATTATGGATAAGATTGTTGTTAAGGGTGCTAGAGTAAATAATTTAAAGAATATTGATGTGGAGATTCCTAAAAATAAGTTGGTGGTGATTACTGGAGTAAGTGGTTCGGGGAAGAGTTCTTTAGCTTTTGATACAATTTATGCTGAGGGGCAGAGACGGTATGTGGAGTCTTTGTCAGCTTATGCTAGGCAATTTTTAGGAAATACTGAGCGGGTAGATGTTGATAGTATTGAGGGATTATCGCCTTCGATTAGTATTGATCAGAAGACGACGAATAATAATCCTAGGAGTACTGTTGGTACTGTTACGGAAATTTATGATTATTTGCGTCTTTTATTTGCAAGGATTGGGGTGCCTTATTGTCCAAATCATCATGTTCCTATTACAAGTCAGAGTATTGAGGAGATGGTGAATAAGGTTCTTTTGTATGATGAGGGAACAAAGATTATGGTTTTATCTCCTATTGCTCGAGGAGAAAAGGGAAGTCATAAAGAGACTTTGGATATGTTAAAACGGGATGGCTATGTTCGGGTAAAGATTGATGGAGAAGTATATGATTTATCTGATGAGATTGTGTTAGATAAGAATAAGAAGCATATGATTTATGTTATTGTGGATAGGCTTATTGTTAAGAATTCGATTCGAAGTCGGTTGTATGAGGCTATGGAAGTGGCTACGAAGTTAGGACATGGGAAAGTTATTGTTGATGTTGTTGGTAAGGGTGAAGTTTTATTTAGTGAGAATTTTGCTTGTCCTTATTGTGACTATTCTTTGGAGGAATTGGAGCCTCGGATATTCTCTTTTAATGCGCCTTATGGGGCTTGTCCTGTTTGTAAGGGGCTTGGTGTTCAGTATAAAATTGATGTGGATTTGGTCATTCCTGATAAAAACAAGTCTATTAATGAAGGAGCAATTACGACTATTAGTGTAGATGATGATAATAATATTATTATGACACAACTTCGAGCGGTTAGTGATTATTATAAAATTTCTTTGGATAAGAAAATTTGTGATTTAAAAAAGAATGAATTAGATATTATTTTGTATGGTTCTCCTGATGTTTTAGAATATCATTATGTTTCAAAAAATGGAAATACTAGGGTTTCTAGAGATTATTTTGAAGGGATCATTACGAATTTAGAAAGAAGATATATTGAGACAAAAAGTGGTTGGATTAGAGAATGGATTGAGAAGTTTATGATGGAACTTCCTTGTGCGTGTTGTGGTGGAGCTAGACTTAAGCCAGAAGTTTTATCGGTTCTTGTTAATGGACGAAATATTTTTGAGGTGACGAATTTATCGATTCGTGATTTGAGGGAATTTATTTGTTCGTTATCTCTTTCTAAGGAACAAGCAGAAATTTCTGAAATTTTAGTGAAAGAAATTTTGTCTAGGTTAGATTTTTTGATGAATGTTGGTCTTGATTATTTGACTTTATCTAGAAGTGCTGGGACTTTATCGGGTGGAGAGAGTCAGAGAATAAGGCTTGCTACACAAATTGGTTCTAGGTTGACTGGGGTTTTATATGTATTAGATGAGCCTAGTATTGGTCTTCATCAGAGAGATAATCGAAAACTTATTGATTCTTTACTTAAGATGAGAGATTTAGGGAATTCTTTGATTGTGGTAGAGCATGATACAGATACGATGTTGGCTGCAGATTATTTGATTGATATTGGACCTCTTGCTGGGGATAATGGTGGTCTTGTGATGGCTTGTGGAACGCCGGAAGAGGTGATGAATGATGAGAATAGTTTGACGGGAAAGTATTTGACGGGTGAATATAAAATTGAAGTTCCTTTAAAGCGAAGACGGGGAAATAAAAAATACTTAACGATTAAAGGGGCTTGTGAACATAATTTAAAAAATATTCATGTGAAGATTCCTCTTGGAACACTTACTTGTATTACGGGAGTAAGTGGTTCGGGGAAAAGTACTTTAGTGAATGAAATTTTATATAAGGCTCTTGCCAATCAGTTGTATCGTTCGAAAGAGAAACCTGGTAAATATAAAGAGATTAAAGGGTTAGAAAATATTGATAAGGTTGTTCAGATTACGCAAAATCCAATAGGAAGAACGCCTAGAAGTAATCCGGCGACTTATGTTGGCGTTTTTGATGATATTCGAGATATTTTTGCGGAGACAAAAGAAGCTAAGATTAGAGGATACGACAAAGGGAGATTTTCTTTTAATGTCAAAGGTGGTCGGTGTGAGGCTTGTTGGGGAGATGGTGTGAAGAAAATTGAGATGCATTTTTTACCGGATGTTTATGTTGCTTGTGAGGTTTGTGGGGGAACTCGCTATAATCATGAGACTTTGCAGGTTAAATATAAGGACAAGAGTATTTATGATGTTTTAAATATGCGAGTAGATGAGGCACTTAGTTTTTTTGAAAATCATGCTAAGGTTAGGAATAAGCTACAAGTTCTTCATGATGTTGGACTTGGTTATGTCGAATTAGGTCAGCCTGCACCAACTTTATCGGGTGGAGAAGCTGCTCGTGTGAAGTTGGCTAAGGAATTGCAAAAAAAAGCTACAGGAAAGAGTTTGTTTATTTTAGATGAGCCAACAACGGGGCTTCATTCTCATGATATTAAAAAGTTATTAAAAATACTTGAGCGAATAGTGGATAATGGAGATACTGTTTTAGTGATTGAACATAATTTGGATGTGATTAAGGTAGCTGATTATATTATTGATTTAGGACCTGAAGGAGGGGACTTGGGCGGTAATATTGTGGCTACGGGTACGCCTGAGGAGGTTAGTCAAGTTGCTGGTTCTTATACAGGGGAATTCTTAAGGGAGATATTAGAAAAAGATAAGTCCTAGAGAATTCTTTTCTTTTGATGTAATTTGTCTTTTGAAGTATTTTAAGGAAAAGGGGAAAGAGAAAATGAAAGAGATATTAGCCTATTTGAAGTATTTGCAGGTGGTAAAAAAATATTCGGATCATACGATTTTAGGGTATAAGGAAGATTTGATGGAATTGTATGATTTTAAAGTGGATGTTTTGAATTATCAAGAGAGAGATGTTCGAGATTATTTAGAATATTTATATGCAAGAGGAATCTCAAGGAATACAATATCTAGAAAACTTAGTTCAATTCGAAGTTTTTATCGCTATATGGTAGATGAAGGGAAGATTAGTAATAATTATTTTGCTGAGGTATCTAATCCTAAGAAGGGGAGTTTATTACCAAAATATGCTAGAGATAGTGATTTAGAAAAAATGTTTCATATTTACTCTATGGATGATGCTTATGGGCAAAGAAATACTTTATTGTTAGAGATGCTTTATGCGACGGGGGTTCGTGTTAGTGAGTTGGTTGGTATTCGGGTAGCTGATATTAATTTTTACGATAGACGAATTCATATTTTGGGAAAGGGACGCAAAGAGAGGGTTGTTTTCTTTGGACATTATTGTGAAGAGGTTTTAAAAACTTATTTGGCTGATGGATATAAAATACTGAATCAGAAGGGGAGTGAATATTTATTTTTAAATAAATTTGGGGATGTGTTGTCGACGAGATATGTGAGGAGGGTTATTGATGAGGCGGTTTTAAAGTGTGGAATAGATTATCATATTTCTCCTCATACGCTAAGGCATACTTTTGCAACTGATATGTTGAATCAGGGAGCTGATTTGATGACGGTGAAAGAATTACTTGGTCATAGTTCGATTAATACAACGGGAATTTATACGCATGTTAGTAATGAACAGCTTAGGAAAGTTTATGAATTTGCTCATCCTAGGGGAAAGGAATAGCAGAGATAAGTTGCAATATATATTTTTCTATTGGGGAAGGGATGGCTATTTTCATTTTATGATAGATAAAATAATGACATTAGATTTTGTTGTTTTTTGCTTAAATCTAATGTCTTTTCATGTGATCCATCAAATTCTCAAAAGTAATGTACTATTTTTTCATTATCTTGTTTATTTAGTTAAGTACTTATTCGATAATTTTTGGTTATATTGATTTGATATAAAAAAAGAACACAATCATATGTGTTCTATTTGGCAGTTATTAAATATTTTATTATTATTTTTGATATTTCTTTTCTTTTTTTCTTATCTGCGATGCTATCCATAATTTTGTCACATTCAAAAATTATTTTTTCTTGTAATGTTTTTTCAATATTAGGGACTCTTAAAGTTTTAATCTTTGTACCATTTATTCCGCCTTGTCCTCCTCTAGTTTTCAAGGGTTCCATCATTAATTGACCTTGCTCAGAATATAAGTAATAAAACAAAAATTTAGAGTTAATCAAATTATTAGTCCGTAAAATAAATACATGTTCATTAACTACCATTGTATCATTGACTTGATCGATATAAATAACTTTACCAGTTTTTGCGCCATCTTTGCAAACAAGAATGTCATCTTCTTTGACAATCGCTTTCTTATTAATTTTTTCTTCAAAGAATATTTTGGGTATATATTCAGGTTTTTCAAGATTTAGTTTACCAAAATCATCGAGATGACCACCACCTAAACTTAATATACCATCTTCTATTCTTCCAACTCCTCCAGCGGGTCTTTTTGCAGATATAGGATCTTCATATAGAATTTTTTCCAAAGGTAATGTTTGACAATTAAAAACAGGTAATTCATAATTTAGAGTTTCAATGTTAATTGAATAATCGTTCTCGTTTATACATTCTTCATAAGAATTTAATCTTATGAAATTACTTATATCATTCTTTGCCTCTTTTAATTTACCATTTTCAAATAAATTTATTATTTCATTCGAATTTAGAAACATATTTTTAATATAGTAATTTAATTTAGTATTATCATTTTCATTTATTTCATCATGGAAAATACCAGTGTCGTATATTTTTAATCCTTCGCTACCTTTTCTATTAGAAAATTCATAACCCAATAATTTTCTTTCTAATTTTTTGTTATTTTGATGATCTAAATTACAACATATAAAACTATCTACTTGTTCATTTGCATTTTTCTTTTTAAGAAATAAAATTACTGTTTTCATTTCTGTTGCCATAAATGCCTCAGTACCTAATTTTACAATAGATAATAAAGACATTTTATTTAAGAGCATTTTTCTTGCTTCAACATAAACTTTTAATGGTGATGTTAAAAATGAATAAGGTAATATTAAAGCAGCTACACCATTATCGTTTAGTAATTGTATTGTTCTTTCAATAAATAAACACTCTATTTCTTTTGATGTATCATTTACATATTTTTTTAATTCAAAATTTCCTTCTAATTCTTTGCAAGCATTAACAAAACCATCTACGGCATATGGAGGATTGGCAATCACTAAATCAAATTGGTTATTATTTTTTCCGTTTTTAATATTTAACTTTCCTTTATATTTTTTGTTTTTAAAATCAGCTAATCCATCAGCACATATAATATTTGCTATTCCATCACCGTTTAGAAAGCAAGCGATTTTAGTAGTCTTTGATAATCTATAATCTTTTTCAATACCATATATAAATTCACCAGCCCATCTATATCCATTAATCCATGAATTATAATTTTCAAGTTGCTTACTGTTTAAGGAGTTTCTATCAATTTTTTTTAATATATTATCTGCATACATCATTACTTCTGTTAAAAAATGTCCACTACCACAGGCATAATCTATTGTATAAGGCATAAAATTTGGTTCACGATTTGTAAGTTTATTCTTTATAATACTTTCAATGGGTAAAGATTTTACAATGAATTCTGTAATTGGTGTTGGCGTAAAAAATTGTCCTTCTTCTTGTTTAATCCCAATATTTAATAATTTTTCAAAAAAATCTCCTAAAAATTGTTGTTTTCCATTATATTTAAGTTGTTTATCTTCTAATAATTTTACTATTTCTTTTACTACTTCGCTATTCTCTAAAAAAGTGGTTTTATCAAAAACATCAATGAATGCAAACTCGTTATTTTTATATAGTCGCATTTCTATAAATATTTGTTTTAGTAATTCGTATTTATCTGATAATGCCACCGAATTTATTTCCTCTATAGAATGATCTGTAATTTCTAAGTCTAAGTAATTCTTTAATCCTTTTTTATAAAGATCATTTAATCTTAATAATACTGTTTCCGGTGTTTCGCCTTTTTTCCATTGAAAATCCATTTCTTCATTTAACAATTTTTCGTCTTCATCAACTATTTTACACAAAAATAAATTAAAAATTTTATTATAAGCATTATTTTTATCTGATATAGTATGTCTTCTAATAATTTCTGCGAATTGATTATATAAAGAACCTTCATAATTTTTCTTATCATTATTAACATCATGAAATGAAATCGTTCTTAATTCACTTTTCATAATTCCTTTGAATTCAACTCCATATGCGGGAATATCATTCTCAAAAAAACCTTTATTTTCAAAAGTTTTATCCCACTTTTCAAATAATTCATCACGATTATCATAATTATATTTTGTTAGGTCAATTATTTTATAATCAAAATCAATTTCATTTGTTGAATCATTTAGTTCAGAAGCATACAACATAATATAAGATAAATTATTATCTTGAACAGCATATCTAAATATTTGTTTTCCTTCTGACTGTGCCTTTGAAATAGCTTTCTTAAATTCTGCGCCAAATGTTTTACATTCTATAATGGTAAATGCTTTTTTATCATTATTGTATATTAAAATATCTATATAATCTTTTGCATCTCCATAATCTTTTTCAAGTTCAATATTTTCACATTTATATCCTTTATCTAATAATCTAATTACGCATTCCAAAACGACAAAGTTTTCCAATTTTGCAAAATTAGTAATAGTATTACGTCCTATTTTTATTGCTTTATCATATTCTATTTTTTTATTTAATATATCAACCTTTATTTCATTCAAATTGTAATTTTTTATCCATATATTATTATCAAAAGATTTAAAATTTAATTTTTGTAATAATTTTACTATTTTTTCTTCTTTCATGATACCACCTATTGTCATTATACACTAGATTAAAAAAAATCACAAGTTGTGATTAAAATTTAATTTAAAAAAAATTTGTCAATGTTATATCGACCATCCTCTACCACCTCAAGAGGGGAAAATAATTTCAAACGTAGATAAAATAAGAGGTTTCGACATTTTTGAATTCAGATATAGTGTATCTAATTTGTATTTAATATAATACGGTTGTAAGTAGTAAAACTCCATAAACCCCTTATAAATACTTGGTTACTGGTAAAACAAAAAATGCTAGGTCTCTCGACCTAGCTTCAGGGGGTTTTGGTTGAATACACTCCTACATTTTATTTCGTATGGAGTGAGCATAATTTCTTATGCCATATTCATCATAATATAAAATGATGAAAAAAGCAAGTCATTTTTTGTATTTTATTTTTTTTGCTTTTTTTATTTTTGTTCTTTTTTAGTTAATTAAATTAATATATTCTTTAATTTTTAAGTTTTTTTTGGCGTTTACTGTAAATTAAAAATTAGATGAAAATAATTTTTTTCTTTTTTCGTTAAAATACTTTACTTCTTATTAAAATTTATGCTATCTTAATATTAAGATAGGAGGAGTGAAAGTAGAAAAATGAATAGGTGAGGTTTGGTTGTTTTTTTTGGAGGATGTAAAGTAATGTTAAAAAGAATTGGTCAATTTTTAGGGGTGGTTTTTTTTATCTTTTTCTTAACTGGTTGTGTAAAGTTTAATGCAAATATGGAAATTAAAAAAGATAAATCAATGAATTTTTCAATTATTTATGCACTTGATAGTTCTTTGTTTGGAGAGCAGGAGTTATTAAAAGAAAGTGATAAAAAAGATTTAAAAGATAAGGGATTTCAGGTTGAAGATTATTCTGATAATGAGATGAAAGGATTTAAAATTTCACGAGTAATTCAAAATATTGATGGAGTTAGCTCCTCAAAAGATACGAGTTATCGTTTATCTGGTATTTTGGATGAAGATAGTGATCAAAGTATTTTTCGTATAAAAAAAGGAATTTTTAAAAATACCTATATTGCGAAATTTGATTTTGATGCTTCGGATAGTGAGTTGAATACGGCGAATGATTCTTCTAATGAAGATAATTCTAGTGATACGACTATAGAGGATGAGGATGATTTTGATTCTTCTTTATTTGATGATGAAGATAGTGATGATTCTTTAGATAATGATTTTAATATGGATTTTTCTAGTATGACTAAGAATATGGATCTTAGTTTTAATGTGGTTTTGCCTTATTCAGCACGAAGTAATAATGCGACTAGTACAACTAATGATAATAAAAATCTGAAGTGGAGTCTTTCTTCTGATCAGGTGGATAAAATCGAATTTACTTTTGAATTATACAATATGGGAAATATTTATTTGGGAATTTTTCTTTTCATTGCGATCGTGATCGGAGGAGGAGTGTTTTTCATCTCACGAAAAAAGCGAAAAAATAAAAGGAAAGAGAAAGAAGTTACCCAAAAGATGAAAGAGACTTCAATGGAAGTTATTGAGAATTGTGATAATACCAATTCTTTGGTAGATGAAAAAAGCGAGGAAAAGGAAAATGTAAGTATTTTTGATGATGCGAAGAAAGAAAGTGCTTCTGTTTTTACAGAAAAAGAAAGGTCACAAGATATTTTTCCCGATGTTTCTTTCAATGATACTTCTCACTCGATGAAAGATGAGCAAAAGAGGCATGATCCTATTTTTCCTCCTTATCAAGAAGATAATACGCAAGATAATTTGCCTTGGAATGAACATAAATAGTTGATGGTATGAAAGAGAAAAAAGGAAGATATTTTAAGATGAGAAAATCTTTCTTTTTTTTGTTAGGTTTATATTTTTTTTCTTTTGATAGAGGGTAAAATATTGTCGAAGTGTTGACTAATGATGAGAAAATCTTTATAATTTATTTATAAGGATAGGAGTAGAGTGATGAAGAAAATATTCGATTTATTATTTAGTATTCTTATTGTATTTTTATTCATAAGTCGAGTAGAGGCCTTAAGTTTAGAGGAAAGTGAAATCAATTTAGCTAAAGGAGAAACTAAAAGTATTGCATTAACAGAAAATTTTGAGGAAAAAGTTAAGAAATTAGAATTTAATTTTGTTTATTACAGTAATGATATAACGGGAAGGTTTCAGGTGAATTCTTCTTATCAAGATAAAGCTGTTGGAGTAAAGCATGAGATTACTTTTCCGAACGGAGTAAGTGGGGAAGTTGTTTTAGGAGAGGTTCAAGTCTTTGTTGCAAATGAATCAACAATTCAAAAGGGGAATATTAATATTAGTAATGTTCAAGCGACTACGATGAGTGGGAAAGTTTTAAATTTAGAAAGTGAAAATTTACAAGTAACAATAGGGGATACTAAAGGGAAAAAAGAAGCTATTGAGGGGAATTTAATTGAAAAGATAGAATCTAGTCTTGTTCAAATTTCTTTAAAGGAAAATACTTATGAATATAGTGTCTTTGTAAAGAGTGATATTGATGAGTTAGATTTGAAACCCATTGCAAAATATCCAGGAACTAATATTGATATTTCTAGTCAAAAATTAGAGGATGCAAAAGAAAATGTAATTACTATTCAAGCTAGTATTGATGATATTAAAGAAGAATATCAGATAAAGGTGAAAAGAGAAGAGGATATTCAAATCAATAAAAATCATTATAAACAAGATAATTCTTATAAGAAGAAATGGTCGATTATGATGTTATTTTTTGGTGGCGTTTTTGTGATTGGTTTATTTCTTTTAAAAAAAGGAAAATGAGGGAATATGGATGAATAGGAAGGAGTAGTTTATGTTTTCGCAGTTGGATGAATTAGAATTAAACAATAAGGGAAATACTAGAATTATATTTAAAATCAAGGAATTAAGTTATAATGTAGTTAAAAGAACATTTGATATTTTATGTGGAATTATTGGAATGATTTTTATCATTCCAGTAGCAATAATTTATAAAATTATTGCTATAACGATGGGAGATTTTAAACCAATATTTTATTGCCAAAATAGAATCGGCAAAAATGGGAAAGAATTTAAATTATATAAATTTAGAACTATGGTATATAATGCAGATGAGGTATTAAAAGAGTTACTTAAGCAAAATAAATATAAAAAAGAATGGAAAAAATTTCAAAAATTGGGCAATGACCCTAGAATTACAAAAATTGGTCATATTTTAAGAAAAACAAGTTTAGATGAGTTGCCTCAATTTATTAATGTATTAAAAGGAGATATGTCATTGATTGGACCAAGGCCTTTAGTAAAAGGAGAATTGGATGCGCATAATGGCAATCATAATATTTATGAAGCAGTAAGGCCAGGTATTTCTGGTTGGTGGGCTAGTCATGGTAGATCGGAAACAACTTATGAAGAAAGGTTAGAACTAGAATATTTTTATGTAAATAATAAATCTTTACTATTAGATTTAAAATGTATTTTTTGTACAATTAAAGCAGTTATTTGGAAAAGTGGTGCAAAATAGTATTATTAAAATAACATTATTTAAGATTACTTATTATATAAATAAAAATAAATTAAGTGATACAGAAGTAATGTATTACTTTTTTTTAGGAGTTGATGGAATGGGAAAAAAGACAGAGCCAACGATTGTTGCGCATATTATGGGAAAATGGCTAGGTGGTGGAGTAGAGGCTGTTGTGATGAATTATTACAGGCATATTGATCGAAATAAAATCCAATTTGATTTTATTTGTGATCGTGATTCTACAGATATTCCTTACGATGAAATTAAGAGGTTAGGTGGAAGGGTAATTTTAGTTCCTCCGTATCAACAAATATTTAAATATATTAAAGAGTTAAAAAAAATATTTCAAG
>CAKPAK010000035.1 GCA_934132915.1 uncultured Bacilli bacterium | reverse complement strand
ACTTGTCCTCTTTCAACGTCATCTCTTGAAATACCACGTAATAATACACCAGCATTATCTCCAGCTTCAGCATAGTCTAGAGTTTTTCTAAACATTTCAATTCCTGTAACAACAGTTTTCTTAGTATCTCTAAGTCCAACGATTTCAACTTCATCATTAAGTTTTAATTGTCCTCTTTCAACACGTCCAGTGACAACTGTTCCACGTCCAGTAATTGTGAATACGTCTTCAATTGACATTAAGAATGGTTTGTCAATATCTCTTTCAGGAGTTGGAATCCATTCGTCAACAGCATCCATTAATTCATTAATCTTTTCTACATATTTAGGATCTCCTTCAAGAGCTTTTAATGCAGAACCTCTAATGATTGGAGTGTTGTCTCCATCGAATCCATAACTTGTTAATAATTCACGAATTTCCATTTCAACTAAGTCTAATAATTCTTCATCATCAACCATGTCGCATTTGTTCATGAATACTACCATTCTAGGTACACCAACTTGGCGAGCTAGTAAGATGTGCTCTCTTGTTTGAGCCATAGGTCCATCAGTTGCAGCAATAACTAAGATTGCTCCATCCATTTGTGCTGCACCAGTAATCATGTTCTTTACATAGTCAGCATGTCCTGGACAGTCAACGTGAGCATAGTGACGTTTGTCAGTTTGATACTCAACGTGTGCAGTATTGATAGTAATACCTCTTTCTCTTTCTTCTGGTGCTTTATCAATATCAGCATAATCTTCGAATTGAGCATAACCTTTAGCAGATAATACTTTAGTGATAGCAGCAGTTAAAGTAGTTTTACCATGATCTACGTGTCCAATTGTACCAATATTAACGTGTGGTTTTGAACGATCAAATTTTTCTTTTGCCATAAATATCTTTTCCTCTCTTTCTTAAGTTACATAATCTATTTTATCAAATTTTGGAAATTAATCAATAGTATCTCCTAATTTCCTCCATTTTTTTTGATAATCTCTTCTGCAATTGATTTTGGTACTTCTTCATAGTGATCCAAAGTCATTGTAAAGTTTCCACGTCCTTGTGTATTTGAACGTAAGCTTGTTGCATAACCGAACATTTCAGCTAGTGGTACCATAGCTTCTATTGCTAGAGCGTTACCACGTGATTCTTGTCCCATTGGTTTTCCACGGCGTGATGTAATATCTCCCATAACATTACCTAAATATTCATCTGGTACAATAACTTGTACTTTCACGATTGGTTCAAGTAATACTGGTTTACATTTGTTTCTTGCTTCTTTCAAAGCTAAGCTTGCTGCAATTTTGAAGGCCATTTCTGATGAGTCAACATCATGGTATGATCCATCAAATAAAGTTGCTTTTACGTCTACCATAGGGTATCCAGCTAAAATACCAGTTGTCATTGCTTCTTGTAAGCCTTTATCGATAACGGAAATATATTCTCTTGGAACTACTCCTCCTACGATATTGTCTACAAATTCATATCCTTTATCAGGATTTGGTTCAAAACGAATCCAAACATGTCCATATTGTCCACGTCCACCAGATTGTTTGATGTGTTTTCCTTCACATTCAGCAGTTTGAGTAATGGTTTCACGATAAGCAACTTGAGGTGCTCCTACGGTTGCTTCAACACCAAATTCTCTTCTTAATCTATCTACTTGGATATCAAGGTGTAATTCACCCATACCAGAAATTACAGTTTGACCTGTTTCTGGGTCAGTGTGCATTCTAAATGTTGGATCTTCTTCTACTAATTTTGTTAATGCTAATGTCATTTTATCTTGGTCTGCTTTAGATTTTGGTTCTAGAGCTTGCGAGATAACTGGTTCTGGGAATTCCATACCTTTCATGATACATGGATTTTTCTCATCACATAGTGTATCAGCAGTTGTTGTATTTTTTAGTCCAACGATTGCTCCGATATCTCCAGCGAATACTTCTGAAATTTCTTCTCTGTGATTTGCGTGCATTTGTAGAATTCTTCCTACTCTTTCTTTGACATTCTTTGTTGAGTTTAATACATAAGAACCACTCTTTAATGTACCTGAATATACTCTGAAGAATGTAAGTCTTCCAACAAATGGATCTGTCATTACTTTAAATGCTAAAGCAGTGAATGGTTCAGAATCTGATGGATGTCTTAATACTTCATTTCCTTTAGAATCCATGCATTCAATTGATGCAACATCTGTTGGTGCTGGTAGGTAATCTACAACAGCATCTAGAAGTAATTTTACTCCCATATTTCCTAAGGCAGTTCCACACATGAATGGGAAGAATTCTGCAGATAAAACACCTTTACGAATTGCTTTCTTTAATGCATCAACAGTAACTTCACCACCATCTAGGTAAGTCATCATTAATTCTTCATCAAAGTCTGCAGCAGCTTCAATTAAGATATTTCTATATTCTTCTGCTTTGTCTTTTAAATCTTCTGGAATTTCAATTTCTGTATAATTTTCTTCTTGTTTTCCATCAAAGTGATATGCTTTCATGGTAACTAAGTCAATTACACCATTGAATTCAGATTCTGCACCAATTGGAAGTTCAATAGCAGCAGTTTTTGCTCCTAATCTGTCACCTACGCTTTGTAAGCTTTTGTAGAAATCAGCACCCATTTTATCCATTTTGTTAGAGAAAATGATTCTTGGTACTTTATATTCATTTGCTTGTCTCCATACTGTTTCACTTTGTGGTTCAACACCAGCTTGTGAATCTAGTAATAAAACAGCTCCATCTAATACTCTTAAGCTTCTTTGTACTTCAATTGTGAAGTCTACGTGACCTGGAGTATCGATGATATTGAAACGATAACCCTTCCAAAATGCTGTTGTTGCAGCAGAAGTAATGGTAATACCACGTTCTTGTTCTTGTTCCATCCAGTCCATTTGGGCTGCTCCATCATGAGTTTCCCCAATTTTGTGGATTTTTCCAGTATGGTATAAAATACGTTCTGTACAAGTTGTTTTACCAGCATCAATGTGAGCCATAATTCCAATGTTACGAGTATTTTGTAACGAAATTTTTCGAGCCATATTGTCTTTTCCTTTCTACCATCTATAATGAGCAAATGCTTTGTTTGCTTCTGCCATTTTATGTGTATCTTCTTTCTTCTTCACTGATGCACCCATGCCATTTGAAGCATCGATGATTTCATTTGCTAAGTTTTCAGCCATAGTATGACCATTTCTTAATCTTGCATATTGTGCTAACCAACGGAAAGCTAATGTTTGCTTACGAGTTTCTTTTACTTCTACTGGTACTTGGTAGTTTGCTCCCCCTACTCTTCTAGATTTTACTTCTAGAGCAGGTTTGATATTTTCCATTGCACGTTCGAATACAACCATAGCGTCTTCGCCAGTTTTTTCTTTAATCATATCAAACGCATCATATACAATTCTTTGTGCTGTTCCTTTTTTTCCGTCAACCATGATTTGATTGATTAATTTTGTAACAACTTTTGATTTGTATAAAGCGTCTGGTAATACGTCTCTTTTTACTGCACGTCTCTTACGCATTTTTTCTCCTCCTTTACCAAATTATTTTTTGTTTTCATTTTTATTTTTTAGGTCTTTTTGCTCCGTATTTAGAACGTCCTTGCATACGATTTTGAACTCCTGCTGTATCCATTGTTCCACGGATGATGTGATAACGAACACCGATTAGGTCTTTAACACGTCCGCCACGAACTAATACAACTGAGTGTTCTTGTAGGTTGTGTCCAATTCCTGGGATGTAACAAGTTACTTCCATTCCATTTGATAATCTAACACGGGCATATTTTCTTAATGCTGAGTTTGGTTTCTTTGGAGTCATTGTTCCAACACGTACACAAACACCTCTTTTTTGAGGAGAGTTTTGATTTACTGTTTTATTATTTACTGTATCTAATCTTGTTAGTAATGCAGGTGATTTACTTTTTCTTCTTTTTTGTCCTTTTCCTCTTAGTCTTTGGTTAATTGTTGCCATATATTTCCGCCTCCCTTCTTTACACATATCCAGGTGTATCATATTTTCTTTAAAAGATAAGTCTTGTCCTAAGACAACACTTAAATTTCACAAGCATGATTAATATATCACTAATTTTTATATTCGTCAACTAGTTGTTCTTCTTTTTTTAAGAAAAATACTGATAGAGATTAATTTTTTGAATCAGTATTTTTGGTAATATAAGTCTTTACTAATGAGCCTACTTTTAATTAAAAAGTTCGTCAATAACTGAATAGTCGGTATTAATTAAATCCACTAAAACAGCAACATTAAATTTAGAAAAACATTTAGCAATTTCTTCTGAAGACTTTAAAAAAATTTGACTTCTAGTTAATATGATTTTGTCAATTGGAACGATTCCATATGATTTTAGCAAATTGATATTTTTTTCAACATTTTGATAGTTGCACGCTATATTTAGTGCTTCATTATAATCTAATTCGTTCATGAGTTTTTGTTTTAATTCTTCTTCTATTTTCATTAACATAATATTTTCAATCATTTAGTGCCTCCTCTAAATTTCACTGATTTTAAGCATTCACTAATCGCATTTACTTCATCTTGATTTAACATACTATGTAATGTGATTGCATATAGTAATACGTCTTTTCCCGAGATGATATTAGAATCAGAAATTAAAGTTTGGTAATATCTTAATACTTTTAATCTCGAAATGATTACGCCATTAAAGTTATAAATTAAATCATTTTGATCCTCTTTAAATTGACTGTCTAATTGTCTAATTAAATAATCATTTGAAACAAGGGTTGTAATTTTGTCGTTTTCGCTATTCCTAATAATATTATTGTATATTTCTATATTATCTTGATCCAGATATGTCTCTTGAGGGCAAGCCTGATATATTTTATATGTATCTTTTGGATTATTTCCAAACTTATCGTTGTTATTTTTCCAAAAAGATTCACTTAAACATTTTTTGGTTTCTCCTTTTGTTGTACTATATCTTTTACAAAAGATTTCGTCTTCACCAATACCTAATAATCTTGCTAATTTTATGCGATATAAATTCAAGTTTGGATTCACTAATTTTGTGATATTATCTTGATAATAGTCATAGCACCCACATTCTATCCCAATATCTATTTTGGATAAAATATCAGTTGTACTCAAAACACTGAATGCTTTTTTTAGATTTCCATTTGGGTATTGTAAAAATATTCCATACATCTTTAATCGTTCATACACTTTTCTTTGTGTTTTTGGTGGTCTACTAAAAAATATGGGACTACTTTTGAATACTTCGTTAACAGAAATTTTTTCTTCATTTAAGAACTTAATATTCCCCAGAAAGTTTGTTAGTGCCCCTGATACTTTTGGTTCTGAGGTGGAACCTGCCTGTTTTTTGGTATGATTCTTCATTTCTCTAACTGGTGGGAATAAAATGACTGGTTGACTTTTTAGTAAATCATAATAGTTTATGCCATTTTCCTCGGCGGTCTTCATCACCTGTTCAATTTCTTGAATAGAGGAATACAATAATGTTTTCGTAAGAATTTCTGGTAATGTAAAGATAAAATTTAAATTTTTTCTTTGGAGAAATTTTAATAATTCTTCTATTTTTTCCTCATTTCCGTAATTTAGGATTTTATGCTTCCAGTATGCTTGTTGATTTATCATTTCTTGTTTTAATTTTTCATCTGTGATGAATTCGTAATTTTTGTTCCAATCTATTCCGAATTTTTCAAATAATTCGTTTAATAATTCTTCGGGAATATTGGTAACGGTTAATTGGGATTCATCCCATATTTTTTCGTTATCGCTGTCATCTCTTGAAATAGAGTTTTTATAGTTTTTTAAAATATTGCTGTTTTTTTCATTGATGAGGCGATAGATTTCCATCTTTGCATTCGCACTATATCCATCCTGATTTAATATTTCTGAAATAAATTCGATTTCTGTTATTAACAACAAATCATTTTCTTCTAATTTTTGCAGTAATTTTTTATATTTTTCTAAACTTTTTTCGATAAAATCGATATTAAGAGAATTATACTCTTTTTTTGTTTCCGTTATTTTTTGTTGGATGGATTGAAAAATTTCTTTCTGTTTTTGATCGAAGCCTAATAAATTTTTCTTCACTTGTTTTAAATTTGGCGGTATTTTTGTAAAAGTGGTTAAAAATTCTATTTCTATTTCACTTAATTGATTTTTTTCTTTCAAATTTTTAACCATGATTTCTACATCTTTCTCTTGTAAATCCCAAATGGTATTTTCATTTAATTCTAAAATTACTGGATTTAGAGACGAAAAGAGATTGTATTTATTTATTGCTGTATTTAATGAAACAATTCTTGTTTCAATCGATTGAATAAACTGTTGATAAGAATCCATTATTTTCCCCTCCCTTCTTCTAATGATTTTGGTTCTTCTGCTCTTGAAATAAAATGGCCTAATTTTATTGATTGTCTTCGTAAATATTCTTTAATTTCTTTTTGTTTTTCTTCTCTTTCTGCTAAAGAAATTTTATTCCAATCGGTCATTAACAATGAACAAATCTCTGTAATTCTGCT
The DNA here is from genome assembly GCA_934132915.1 of uncultured Bacilli bacterium. The sequence goes on along the minus strand of CAKPAK010000035.1, from coordinate 10,565 downwards.
TCTCGCGGAATAAGCTCTGGATAATGCTAAGGCATTTATGTCTGCTTTTTTTTGTTTATCTGATGCACCATATCCGACTTCATAAATGAATAGAATATGAAGATTTTCATTACATTCTGGGAAAATTTCTTTCAAATTGGTTCTAAATCGACTATAAAATATTCTTGCCTCTCCATTATGAGTGCTTTTTACTTGAAAATTTTCTAAAAACTCTTTTTTATAAATTTTACTTTTCACATGGTCATCTTTGGCTTGGCCTCCACTTGCGATAAAATTATCACTAGCCATCATTCTTAATTTATTTAATGTTGAACTGTATCTTTTGGATTTCGATGACATTCTTCTTTCTTCTTCAATATCCGTTTCAATAATTGAAGTAACATCATCATTATCATTAACAAATACAATAATATTATTTAATGGGTTGATTTCAGAATAAAATGATTTGGCTTTCTCTAACATTTCATTTTGATTACTTGGTGTACTAAAGATATAATAACTAAGAATTTTTTCAACTTCCTTATATTTGTCGTAAAGTTCATCAGATAATAAATTTAACAATTCGGTAGTTTCATCATTTTGTACCTCCGAGTAATCTTTTAGGCTTTGAATAAAATCGATCTTAGAATGCGTTAAAGATTGGATGTATTGGGAAATTGTCGTTGCAAATTCTTTATTTTCTTTCATATTTTGAGAAATGGGTTCCATTAACTCATCTATTTTGTTACATAATTCTAATTGATCAACTAAATTTAATTTTTTTAAAGTTTCAATATAATCAAAATCTTTTTCTGGTTTATGTTCTTCATAAAAGGCTTTCATTAAAATTTTTAATTCCCGAAATAACTTTTCATTAAGGAATTGATTCGAATGGTTACTTTCTAAATTTTTAGTGATGTGGTAAGAAATATCTTTTGCAATAATACTTTTTTGAAATTCAGGAGAAGTGGATATTGTTTTGTACCAAATTAAACGCTCTCCTACTGTTTTATCCTCTGAATTTCTTTTTTCAACAAATGTATTTATTTCTTCTGAAAAATCATTATATTGAGATAAAATTTCTTTGGCTTGTTGATAAAGACTTTGTTGTTCTGGAGTAAAATCATCAAAAGCTATGGATTGATTCGAATTATCTTTTATAACTTCTTGAATGTTTTCATCTTGATTCAATTTACTTTCTTCTTCAATGACTTGTTGTTCAAGTTTTTGTTCTTGAGTTCTTTTTTCGTTTTGAATGATTCTATTTTGTTTTACTTGCTCTAATTTTATATTTTTATCCATTAATTTAGCATTTTGTAAGGTCATTTCATAAATCAATTCAACTTTTTCATCTTCTGAAAGATCAGTACATTCATTTTTTAAGTATTGATAAATCATATCAAAATGATTGAAAGAAAGGATTTTTTCTTGATCAAATTCTTCTAATATACATAATAATTTTTGATCTTTTAAAATATTGGCAGTTCGTTTTAACTCTATTTTATTTTGCTCTTCTATCTTTTTTTGAAATTGAACTCCTAATTTTTTTATTTCGGTTAATAGATCATTAAACAGTATTTCTATTTTTTGAATATCATGGTCAAATAACTGATTCGTATTATTTTGTTTAAAATAATTTAATAACTCGAGTAATTGATTATACTCTTCGATTGTTTTTAAGTTTTCTTGGTTAAGTTTCTCATAAATAATGGATAATTTTTCTAATTGTAAATTATGATATTTTTCGTATTGGAAAATAATTTCTTGAATGGAATTTAATTGTTTAGAAAGTTCTTGAATTGTTTTATTGTTTTTTTTGGCTTGATTTTGTTCAATACTATTTTCAAGAATTTGCTTTATTTTTAAAGTAACTTCACTCATAAAGTTTTACTCCTTTTTATCTCTTTTTCTTTACTTTCCTCCTGTACTAAATTTAATTGCTCAAATAAGCATCTTTCAATTGCAGAAGGAAAAGTTACTGGTAAATTTAAGATGCATTCTAACTTTGTCATTAAATTAATCGTATTTTGAACGATTGCTTTATTATGTGTTTGAAATTTTTGAATACAACTGGATAACATTATTATCTGTTTTTCAATTTTTTGGTTGACCTCATTATTGAAATAGTTGGTTTTTTTGTATTTTTGAAATCGAATATTAATATTGTTGTATGAACTATAAATTCTTAGAAAGTTAATTTGCGCATCCTTTTCAAATGCGTTGTCAGAAATGAACTTTAGTTTTTGATATTCATTATACATTCTTAATATTAATACATCATAAAAAAGATCATTTCTTTCATTGAGTTTTTCAACAATATCTGTCATTGATATTTTCATTAAATCCCTCTCCCTTCTAATTTGAAATTTCTACTCTACTAAAATGATAACATATTTTTATGATTTTGGCACATCAATTTTAAAACAAGAAAAAAAGTCACAAATTTTAGTTCGTGCTTTTATGAATGACTTTATACATTTTTTTTAAATCATTTAATACTTCTATCGATTTTGGTGCGATTTTTTTATTTCCTTTCTTTAGTTTCTTCTGATTATTTTCCATACAAAGGATGATTGCTTTATCTAAATTTTTTTTGGATAGTTGTCGTTCTTCTTCAATTCCTGGATAGTTTTTTCCTGATTCGATTTTATCTGCAACAAAAACAATTTTATCTAGATCACTCATGGGAATATCTCCTACGGTATGAGAAAAAATAGCGTGTGTGATTTCATCATCTAGGTGATATTTTTCTTTAGCATAGACCGCTCCTACTATAGCGTGATTTATTCTAGGATTTTCTTCCTTATCTATGGTTTGATGATTTCTTTTCATGATTGCTTCATTTTGCTCTTTGGTGAATTCTTTGGCAATATCATGAGTGATTCCTGCTAGATAGGCTTTTTCTTCATCCACTTTATAAATACGGGCTAATTCTTTGGATGTCTCTCCTACTCTTAGGCTATGTTCATAGCGGTAATCTGATAGTGATTCTTTTAAATCTTTCTTTATTCTTTCTGTTAATTCATTCATATAAAATCCTTTCTATTCTTTAACAAAATACTTAATAATTTGACTTGTACCTACTTTTTTTTCTAATGTTTTAGAATAGAAATCGTCTAAAGAAAATACTTTTTTTAACTCTTCTTCTTTAGAACTTGTTGTATAAAGACTAATTAATTCTAATTTAGTATTTAATTCGCATTCTTTTGTTTTAAGCGTAAAATCTAATTCACGTCCATTTATTTTGCCTAATTTAATAGAAAAATTATCACTTTTGTTGTGTTCCCAAATATCATCATTATTTACAGAGATAGTTATATTTCCAATTTCTCCTTTTAATTCTTTTTCTTCTAAATCTTTTAGAGAATGAATATCTTTCATGTCAACTTTTATGTCAAGAGCTCCGCTTAAAATACTATTGTTTACAAACTTAGGGTAAAACTCAATCGTTGCCATTAAAGTGATATAGCTATTTCCTTCATAAATCCTTTGTCTTAAATGTGCTTCTGCAAACTTTTCTTTAAAGTTTATATTTTTAATTTTTAGCATACTTCTCCTCCTTCTTGTAACCATGGATAGTATAACATAATTTTTAGAATTAAAATACTGATTAGGAATTTTTCATCAAAAAAAGATCCTTTTTTGGATCTAATTGACATACTTTTTAAATGTATCCATTGAAGTTGTATTTACAATGACATATCTTGGAATTTTGTATTTATCTTGACCTACTCTAACTTTACTATCCTTTAATTCTCCAGCAAAGGCCATGGTGAATCCGGCTTTTTTTAATAATTCTATTGCTCTAGCATTATAATCATAAAATGGATAACAGAAGTAAGTTGTATTATTTAGAGACTCTCTACTTTTTTTCAAGTCTTCTAAGATAGTATTTTCATCTAAGCAAAGAATGCCTCCTCTTCCAATATTAGATGGACAATCGCCAATTTTATGCATATCCCATGTATGGGAATGAACTTCTAAATAAGGGGAACGATAATCGCTTGGACTAGCAAGGCTGCCAATTAGGAATAGAGTGCCTGACATTTGATACTTGGTTAAGATTTGAATGGTTCTTGCCACATACCAACCATCATCAAAGGTTAAGGTAACACTTTTTTCTGGTAGTTGTATTTTTCCATCAATGTAGAGTTCTAAATCTCGCATCGATGTTGTGTAAAAATTATTTTCTTTTAAGTATTTTATGTGACGATCAAACATAGTATCGGTAATGCAAATACTTTGCTGACATTCTGTTTTTTCCCCGTTTTCGTTGCTATCACTTACCACATAGTGATAATTTAAGACAGATATGGCATTGGTATGCTTTTTTTCTGTATTTTCTTGATTGATGACTTCTTTAACGTCTTCTTTAGAAACGTAGACTAGGGAGTGATTGAATTCTATTCCATATTTATCCTCATTTTTGATTAGAATAGGAAAAGTTCCTGCTTCTACTTCATAGTAGGCATTATTACTTACATAAAGTTTGGCCTTATTTTTCAAGATAATACTTTCATTATAAGGAATATAATTTGAATAAGTTTTGTATTCACCCGATAAGGGGGATAAATTATCTATTTTTTTAGTATCTGTATATTTAATATAGTAATTGCTATCTTTTATTTTAAAGTACTCGTCTTCAATTAAATACTCTGGATCAAGAGATAGTTCCATTTTTCCATGTGATGTTGCTATCTTTTTATAAGTATTTTCTTTTTTATAGATATGACTTCCTTCTTTTAGAGAAACATCATTAGAAAAGTTAGCTTTGGCTTTTTCGAGGATATTTCTCTTTGTTGGGATAATTTTTTGATTCGCGATGACTTTTTCTTTTTCAATATTGGTATTATTTATTTGGATTACGACTAAAATAAGAAGAATAATAAAAAGGACTAAAATAATTATCTTTTTCTTTTTTATATTATTTTTTATTTGACTATACTTCTTCATAAAATTGCTCCTTCTTATTTTAGTATGAGAAAAATAAAGAATTTCATTCCTAGTTTTATTATACCCAAAAAAGGCAAAAAGAAAAGTCCTTGAATTTCAAGGACTTATATGTCATAATGGCGCTTAATGTAGGGCTCGAACCTACGACCTATCGGTTAACAGCCGAGTGCTCTACCGACTGAGCTAATTAAGCAGTAATCTCACATGACTTCTTCATTATATAATAGTTTTTTTAAGAAATCAAGTGATTTTTTATACTTTTTTATTATTTTTTCCGTAATTTTATATTTTATGCTCTATTTTTAGTATTTTTTTATTTTAAGATTCATCTTTTTCAGTATTTTTAGTATCTGAAAAGCCTTGATAAAGGGTATCTGTTGCTTTGGCATTTAGAGTTAAATCGCCTCGTACTCCTTTTAGAGCGGCATAGTATGCAGCGGCTCCTATCATGGTTGCATTATCTGTACAGTATTTTGTTTCTAGATAAGATAAGTGAATGTTGTTTTCTTTGGCCATTTCTTCTAGGCTTTTTCTTAGGCCTTGATTGGCGGCAACACCACCTGCAACAATTAAATTTTTTACGTCATATTCTTGTAGGGCATGTTTGGTTTTCTTGGTTAAAATGGCGACGACTCTTTTTTGGAAAGAGGTGCACATGTCATCAATTCGAATTTCATTTCCTCTTTGATGTTCATTGTGAACGAGATTGACAACAGCACTTTTGATTCCACTGAAACTAAAATTAAAACTTGCATCATCTAGAGGATATGGTAAGTTGTAAGTATCTTTTCCTAGTTTGGCTTTTTTATCAATGATTGGGCCGCCTGGATAATCTAAGCCTAAAATTTTAGCAACTTTGTCATAAGCTTCTCCTACGGCATCATCTAGAGTAGAACCAATTCTTTTAAAGGAATAATCTTCTTTCATATAGACTAAATCGGTATGTCCTCCACTTACAACTAGGGCGATTAAAGGAAATGTTAATCTTTCTTTTAAGTTATTTGCGTAAATATGTCCTGCAATATGGTGAACAGGTATTAGTGGCTTTCCCGTTACAAGAGCTATGGTTTTGGCACATTCAACGCCAATTAAAAGGGAACCAATTAATCCTGGGCCGTAAGTTACGCCGATAATATCAATATCATTAATGTCCATATTGGCCTTTTCTAATAATTCATCTAAAACGATGGTAATACTTTCAATATGACTACGGCTAGCGATTTCAGGAACAACGCCACCAAACTTTTTATGAATGTCAATTTGGGTAAATACGACGGTTGCTAGATCAGTATTCCCATTTTTTACAATACTCATACTGGTTTCATCGCAACTTGATTCAATTGCTAAACAATATATATCTTTCATTTACATCACCTGCTTTTCCATTAATATGCCATCTTCATTGCCATAATAAAATTTTCTTAAAGCGACTTCGCGAAAGCCAAATTTTTTATATAAGCCTCTTGCAATTTCGTTGGTTATTCTTACTTCTAGGGTAATATTTAAAACATGATTGTCAATTGCGGTTGCTACTAAATAACTCATTAACTTCTTCCCTATTCCACATCTTCGATAACTTTCTTCAACAAAGAAATTATCAATTTCCATTCTATCATAAATAAGGGAATATTCTAAATATCCTAAAACATTATCACTTTGATAAAATTCAATTCTTTTTAAATAAGGATTAGGGCTTTCTAATTCTTCTACTTCTCTAATCATGTCTCTCCTCTAAGGCTTGGGGTAATTTTAAATAATTTGGTTTGATACTAAAATAATTTTCTTCTTCTTTATCTTGGTAATAAGAGATAATTTTAGAAATATCTAATTGTTGTTTTAAAGATTTTATTTCTTCGTGATTGATTTCTTCTAATGATACAATGGTTGGATGATATTTATCGATTATTTCTAGTACTTCTTCTTTACTACCAAAGTGTTCTTTTATACTCTCCTCTTTTTCTTTGTTATATAGTCCTAAATAATAATGATTATGTTTTGCATCAATTAGAGATAGTACGGTTTCATTTTTGTTAGATAGGGCTAACATTTTTAGAGAAGATATGGCTGTGATGGGAAGTTTTTTTAGGTAAGCATAAGTTTTTGCGATAGTTACGCCGATTCTTACTCCGGTAAATGAACCTGGGCCTGTTACTACATAGATTTTTTCTACCCTATCTGGCGTTAGAGAAGCATTTTTTAAGACTTCATCAATAAAAGGAACAACATAGATGGAATGCTGGTTCGGAATACTTTTATTGATTTCGCTTAATATTTTGTCATCCTTTAAAACAGCAATAGATACATCACTTGCGGAAGTATCTATAAATAGGCTTATCATAGGGCATCCTCACAGACACGAACGTATTTTTCTCCATGTGGGGTGATTAGCATTACTCTTGAGTTTTCTCCAGTGATTTTGAACGTAATATCTAATCTTTCAAGAGGGAGTACGTCTTCAATCATTTCTGCCCATTCAATAATGGTAACGCCCCCTTTATCAAAATATTCTTCAATTCCTAAGTTATCGATTTTCCCATTGGTCCGATAGACATCTATATGATATAAAGGTAATTCACCTATATACTCTTTTATAATATTAAAAGTTGGAGATGTTACGTCTTCTATTGCCATAGCACTAGCAAAGCCTTTCGTAAAAACAGTTTTTCCACTGCCTAAGTCTCCATTTAAGCAAATTACCATATTTGGAAATTTTTCAGATTCTAGATTTTGTGCGACTTCGATGGTTTCTTCATCACTTTTCGTTGTTATTTTATATGTGTTATTCATTTTGTTTCACCTTTCCTCTTTCTATAAATTCATTATACAAATTATTAATTAAATTGACAATAGATTTTTTTTAATTAAAATACTTAAATTTATTCTTCCTTTTAGATAATAAATTATTCGTTCATTAAAAATATAATTTTTTTATTTTAAATTCTACTTTACATTATTTTAAATATTTATTATATTAAGTTTAAGAAAGGAGCGAAAATGATGATTGATTATAGTTTTGGAAATTATTCAAAATTAGCTGCAATATTAGGTGGTGTAGGAATATTCTTTTTATTATTTTTTGTTATTTTTATGATTGCTATTATTGTAGTAGAAGTTATTGCTTTATGGAAGTTTTTTCAAAAATGTGGAAAGAATGGATGGGAGTCAATTATTCCTATTTATAATTCATGGATAAAGGTAGAAATTGCCGGATTAAATTGGTGGTGGTTTTTGTTTTTAATCTGCTCATTTTTTATATCTGTTCGTGGTAATGATAGTTATAAAGTATTTGTTGGTATTGTTCCTTTATTTGGAAACTTTGTTTGTAACTATAATTTATCTAAAAAATTCCACCAAGATACAGGATTTGCTATTTTAATGACTTTATTTCCTTGGCTAATGATTCCGATTATGGCATTTAGTAAAAAGTATCAATATGATCATTCTGTTATGGTTAGTAAAAATGGAATATTTAAAGATGATGATAATGAAAATCATTCTTTTAACGAGGAAAATTCTCCTTCTCGTACGCATGCTAATTCCAATGGTTCTTATTGCATTCATTGTGGAACAAAGTTATCTTCTGATGATAAGTTTTGCCCGAATTGTGGAAAAGAAAAATAAGAATAAAAATATACCTAGTTAGAAAATTAGGTGTATTTTTTCTTTTCGAGGATTATTTTTATTTTTTTTATTATTTATGATACATAATTTGATTTTTGTGATACAATTTAGTTAAGAAAAAAGAAATAAAGGAGAACATTATGGAAAACAGAAGCAATTATCATGTTCAACCAAATGGTGAGGGGTTATGGATCATTAATGAACTTTCTAATACAGCATATAGAACAACTGGTGAGAAAAGGATAGAAGTTCCGATTACGAAAGAAATATTAGAGGAAATTAAAAGACAAGTTGAAGCCGAACAATATTTTCAGCTGTTTCAAAAGGTTAATATTCAAGATGACAAAATTATTGGTTATTTAAATTTTATGTTGGATGATTATTATCATTATTTAAGTACGGATAATCAAGAAAAATTTAGAAAGAAAATGCAACTTATTCCAGAATCTAATGTTGTGGATGTACAAAATGCTTTTTATATTCAAAAAATTTATCATAATTTAGAAGAAAAAGATATTCATCGTTTTTGTGATTCTTTAGAAGAATTTCAACAGTATAATCAAAATTACTTTCAACAAATTTTAGAAAATACTTCTTTAGAAAACCAACATTTGTTATAGCATCGTTTGATGCTTTTTTTATATTCTTTTTAAGGGGAAACATTTTTTATTCTGGTTATGCGCTAGCGCATATAAAAATCACATCAAATTTGATGTGATTCTTTTAAAATCATAACTTATTGTAGAGTATCTGGTGTAACAGAAGTATAATCTCCAAATTTAGAAGTAACCTCACTACCTTGTGCAGATATAAATGTTACTGTACCTTGGAAAAAGTCCGCGGTGGTTGATGGGGTATTTGCTACTCCCGATCCCGCAGTTTGGTTGGTTCCTGTTTCACTTAACCATACTACAATATAGTACACTTGAGCATCAACAAAGGTTGTTGAACTATCTCCATCATCGTTAGATGTGCTTGCATCTTTTGGAGATAAAAATTGGTTGTATACCAAAGCGGAAGTAATATCTGTTGCTGGAACATATTTTGAACCAGAATGTTTACTTACTCGAATATAATTTTTATTAATAACATTGTAAGCATTGTTTTGAATGGTAGCACTTTTTGTTGCATTGGCATAAGTATCAATAATCTCAGCTGTATCTAGTTGGCTGTTTGTTCCCGCTCCTAAAGCACTCCATGAGAATCCTGTTGATTCTGTCTGTCTTACAGTAGATGCTCCTGCGGTTGTACAAGATGTTAAATTACCGGATGTTTCTGTACAAAATGCTTGAGCCCAACGCATTGTTGTTGCAGTATTACTCCCCCACGTCGTATAGTCTGTTGGAGTTCCCGATCCTCCTGTTAAAGTTACGTATCCATCAAAATACATACCCGCGGTACTGCTATTATTAATCGTGATTTTGTAGATTTGACACACCGCATTTTCATTATCGTCTAAGCATATTCCCTTTGTACTGGCATTGGAAACTGCTTTTTGGACCATGGAATTGGTCATTGGAATTAACCCTCTCGTTTGATCAACGGTTGTCTTTTTTACTACTTTTAAGTCAAAACTAATACTGGCCATATTTCCAGTAATGACATTGTTTACTGTTCTTGTTGCTGTATAATATGCAAATGTTGCCCCAGTTGTGGCAATTACTATTGTTAAGATAGCAATTAGAACATAAATTATTGACTTGTTATGTTTCTTTTGCTCGTTCATCATCTCACTCCTTCTATTTTTTTCATTATAACAAAAAGTCTCGCAGAATGCAATAAAATGAAAAACAATTTCAAATAAATATTAAGAGGTTGCATTTATTTTTAGAAATTGTTATAATTATTTTAAGATATGGAGGAATGTAAATGAATGAAACAAATGTAGAGAATAATCAATCAAATGATTCCAAAAAAATTATTACTTTAGTAGTCCTGATCTTAACGGTTATGGTTTGTACCACTAGTGCCACTTATGCCTTTTTTGCAGTTAGTGCAACAAATAGTACAAC
>CAKPAK010000034.1 GCA_934132915.1 uncultured Bacilli bacterium | reverse complement strand
TTAATTCAGTATGTAAGAGATGGTAAAAAAAATTGGCAGGATTTTTATGAGATGTATGATTTGTATGGGGAAGATGAAGATGCTTGGGGAAAGTTACTTAATGAGGAGAATAAGAGTACTGTAAAAAGTGATAGTAGGAGTGGTGGATATTTAGAAGAGTTAGTCAAAATGGCTAAAAATGTTGATGTTAATAAAGTTCAAGAAGGAATTAGTTCTTTGCAGAAAACTTTGGGATTATTTGGAGAATTATTTGCTTCTAAGGAAGCAGGATCTAGTAAGAAAGAATATAATCCAAGACCATTGTATAAGAGGTTTGAAGATTAATGACTTATGATATTTATAACAGAATTCAGCATGATATTAATTTAAAAAGATATTTAAGAGAGCATTCTAATTGGTATAAAATATTAAATCGTAATCCAAATAGTTTTCCTGCTTTTGTTGAAGAGATGAAGGTAAATTATAAATTAACTACAAGTGATAAAATTAATCGTACCATTGATAATATTAGTATGATTCAGAGTTTTCTTGATGTTTTAAAATAATTAGAGTATAATTTTTTTATTAAGGGAGAGAGAATTATGCACAAAATAATGGAGAAGACTTTTGATTTAATTGATGCTATGAATGAAAGTGAAATGATAAAAGAATTAGAGAAGTATAAAAGACAAGTTTTAGAAAATAAAGAAATACAAGAGTTATTAAAAGTAGGAAATAGTACTTCTATAGAATATGAACAATTAGAGATAAAGAAGAAGTTATATGAATATCCTGAATATAGGGGATATATGAAATATTATGATGAATTGATGTTTTTGGTGATGAAGATTAATCAAGGGCTTAAGAAATTTACTAAGAATGGGAGAAGATGTGTTAGGTGAGAGTAATTAGTGGTAGTTTAAAGGGAAGAAAGATAAAGGGATATGATATAGAAGGTACTAGGCCTACTATGGATAGAGTAAAGATGAGTTTATTTGGGAGTATTCAAGATTATATTCAAGATGCATGTGTCTTAGATTTATTTGCGGGTAGTGGTAATTTAGGGATTGAAGCGATTAGTAATGGGGCTAAGAGATGTTTTTTTGTAGATAATAATCATAAATGTATAAAAGTGATTAATGAAAATATAAAAGAATTTAAGATAGAGGATAAAAGTACTTCTATAGAAATGGACTATTGTAAGGCTTTAGAGATATTTAAAGATAAGGGATATGTTTTTGATATTATTTTTGTTGATCCTCCTTATAAAGAACATATTTTATTAGAAATATTAGAGATTGTTAGAGATAATCATTTATTATCTGATAAAGGGATAATTATTTTAGAGTATAATTATGAATATTCTAATGAAGTAGAAGGATATACTTTATTAAAAAAGAAAAAGTATGGAGATAAATTTATATCAATTTACCAAAAAAATTAAAAAAAGCAATTGACTATCAATTGTTTTTTTATTATAATTTAGTTAACAATAAGGAGGATAAAAAATGAAAATGTTAAAAATGATAAGAAAGAATAGAAAGAAATTAGATAATAAAGGATTTACTTTAATTGAGTTACTTGCTGTTATTGTAATTCTTGCTATCGTTATGGGACTTGCTGCTAATAGTGTTATTAATTCGATTAATAATTCGAGAAAAAGTACTTTACATTCTACTGCACAAGGTGCTGCTAATAGTTTAAATACTTGGGTTACTGAGGATTCTGTTGTTACAGATAATAATAGTAAAACTTTAAGTGATGATTTTATTACTTATACGCAAGAAACTAAAAGAAACACATGGTTGTGTTTGAATGATACAAAGTTGGTAGTTAATTTTAAAGGTGGAAATAGTCTTATGACTGCTTTAGGTCTTTCAGATAACGATATTGTGATTGCTGGTGTTGCTCCTTCTCTTCCTGAGAATGGTGGGTATGATATAAAAGAAAATCAAAGTGATGCTGCTGCAAATACTTGTTCTGCAGTTAGATATAATGCTAAGATTGGTTCTTATGAAGTATTTTTGGTAGCTAAGAGAAATGGTAAATTCTATGTTTCTGCTGAAGATCAACATTTCTCATTTAACAGAGCAGCTGGAACTAATGAGAAAATAACTGATTAGTATTAAGATTTGTTATTTATTTAATAAATCTTTTTTCTTTTGATTTCAAGATATTACAATTCTCTAAATTTGGTAATAAGAATGCTACAAATTTGGTAATTGTAATTTTCTTTTTATATTTTATATGATTTGATGATAAATTATTTTTAATAAGTTAATATAATATCACAAATTTGTCAACAAATTCGGAATAGTATTCCGAATTTGTTGACAATACTATTTTGTAATGATACAATTATATTGAAATATTTATATGTTTTATCTAATTGAAAGGAATGATTATTGAATGAAATATATCAGAAGAACATTAGAAGAAAAATTAATTTCTATGATTGATAAGTATCAAGTTATTATGATAACTGGACCAAGACAAGTAGGGAAAAGTACTTTATTAAATTTTATTGCAAGAAAATGTAATTATAAAATTAATAAAGTTACATTAGATGATTTAATTTTAAGAAATCAAGCGAAGGAAGATCCAGAACTGTTTTTAAGAACTCATGAGACACCGCTTATTATAGATGAATTTCAAAAAGCTCCGGAATTATTGTCTTATATTAAAATGATTGTTGATGATGAGAATGAAAAAATTATTTTTGGGGAGAAAGATGGTATTAAGACTTTGTATTTTTTAACTGGTAGTCAAATATTTGAAACTATGGAAGAAATATCTGAGTCTCTTGCTGGTAGAGTTGGTATTTTAGATTTATATGGATTATCGGAAAGAGAAATTGAGGGGGTTGAAAGTGATTTATTTATACCAGATATTTCAGATATAAAAAAGAGAACTAGGACCAAATATAATTCTACTCTTGATTTGTATAAAAAAATATATAAAGGTTCTTATCCAGAATTATATATATCAGATAAGGATATAGAACAATATTATAGTGATTATCTTAGAACTTTTATCGAGAAAGATATTAGAAAATTAATCAATATTAAAGATGAATATAAATTTATTAAGTTTGTGTCTTCTCTTGCGGCAAGAACAGGGCAAGAATTTATTGCTTCTTCTATTGCAGGAGAAGTTGGGATTGATGATAAAACGGCAAGTTCTTGGCTTTCAATATTAAAAAATACTGGAATTATTTATTTATTGCAACCTTATATGAATAATACGATAGGAAGAGCAGTTAAAAGAGAAAAAATATATTTTACAGATACAGGACTAGCTTGTTATTTAGCGGGATATGTTGATCATATTACACTTGAAAAAAGTGTTTACAGTGGGGCTATATTTGAAACATATATTGTTAGTGAGATCATTAAGTCTTTTGTAAATCAGGGAAAAGATGCTAGGAAACATTTATATTATTATAGGGATAATTATCAAAAAGAAATTGATTTATTGATTAATTATGATAATATTATTTATCCAATAGAGATAAAGAAAAGTGCTAATCCTGGGAGAGATGCTATTAAAAATTTTGATGTGGTAAAATCTTTTGAAACTAAGGCGGGAAATGGTATTGTATTATGTATGATAAAAGATATAATAGCACTTGATGAAAATAATTATTTAGTGCCTATAGAATATATTTAATCATGTTGTTTTATTGGTTCTTTTTGGGGACTTAAAAGATTAGTTTTTATGGAGGTATTAGATATGGAATTAATTATTGGTAGTCATGTATCTTATAAGAGTGATACACAATTACTTGGTAGTGTTAAAGAAGCTTTAAAGTATGGTGAAAATACTTTTATGTTTTATACGGGAGCTCCTCAAAATACAAGAAGAGGTGTTATTAATGATGGACTTACTTATCAGGCTTATCAATTAATGAAGGAAAATGAAATAAAATTAGAAAATATTATTGTGCATGCGCCTTATATTGTTAATTTATGTAATGATGAAAAGTTTGATTTTAGTGTTAGTTTTTTAAAAAATGAGATGGAGAGATGTGAAGAATTGGGGATGACCAAATTAGTTTTACATCCTGGTTCTAGCGTTGGGTTAGAGAGAAATCATGCAATTAGTAATATTATTAAAGGGCTTAATATTATTCTTGCTAATCAATATAAAGTAACGATTTGTTTAGAAACGATGGCTGGTAAAGGTACTGAAGTTGGTAAGAATTTTGAGGAATTAAAATTTATTATTGATCATATTAAGTATAAAGATAGAATAGGAGTATGCTTAGATACTTGTCATATTCATGATGCTGGCTATGATTTAAATGATTTTAATCATGTGTTGGAAGAGTTTGATCAAGTCATTGGTCTTAATTATTTAAAAGTAATTCATGTGAACGATAGTAAAAATGTAAGGGGAAGTCATAAAGATAGGCATGAGAATATTGGTTTTGGAGAGATTGGTTTTGATAACTTAATGAAAGTAATTTATCATTCTAGGTTAGAGAGTATTCCTAAAATATTAGAAACACCATATATTGATAAAGAATATCCTCCTTATAAGGAAGAAATAGAAATGATAAGAAAGAAAAAATTTAATGAAGAATTAATAGATGAAATAAGGAGAAAATATCAATAAATGGTAGTTTACAACTTATGAATTATTAAGAAATAAGTGAGAAAATATTTGACTGTAAAAGGTTGAATATTTTTTTATATTATGGTAGAATTTTACTATAAGAGTATAAGGGAATACGAGGTGATGCAAGTGAGTTATAAGAAAATGCTGTTTGTTATTATAATCGTTATAACTGTTATGTTTGGATTAATGCTTGCAACAAGTTATGCTTGGTATTCTTTTGATGCTGGATCAACGACTTTTGATGCTGTTACAGGAGGAAAAGATGTTGATATTACGTTTATTAAGGGAGAGTTTATTAATGATAATTTAGCTGTTCCGATTAAAAGTGATGATGTTGATCAATATTCTGATAAACATCAATTTATTATTAGAACAAAAAATAATGAAGATAATGGGGAGATTTTAGTTTCAGTGTCTTTAACGGAGATTTCTATTGAAGAGTCTTTAAGAAATTCTTCCTTTTATGTAGATTTGTATTATCAGGGAGAAAAGGTATCTACTGTTACGGGAAATCAACTTGCTGTTAGTGGGGCTACTACTAAGAATTTAAAAAGTGTAACGTTAGATAATAATACAGATAATAATTTTGAATTTCGAGTATATATTTTAGATAATAATACTGATCAAAGTAGTATGATGAATAAGACTTTTAGTGCTAAGATAAAAGTGGATGTTGTTTCTCGGTTGAGACCTGTGATTAATAATTGGGATGATCCAGATATTTATGTTTCTTCTATTACGATTGATGGAAAAAGTAGCGATTCATTACCAACTAGTGGTTATTATACGATGAGTTCTAGTTGTAGTAAGGGAAGTAGTTTGACTTGGGATAGTTATAGTAAGACCATTACTTATGGTAAGGGAAGTAAAGTTAATGATAGTTGTAGTCTAACTTTTACGAGTGGGACTAGTACAAAGTTATTAAATACAGTAGCCGTTGGAAGTTATGTTAAGTATACTGGTACGAATGGATGTGATGGCTTGCATTGTGAGGGATATAATGCAAATTATGTGAGCGATGACGATATGGGGTATTGCAATGCTATTACTGCTGGATTTATTGTTAATGGTTGGCGTGTTGCTTATATTAAAGATAATAGTGCCTATCTAGTTAGTGCTGGGGCTCCTGAGTGTGTCGCTACTTATGTTGAGAATGTTTCCAACGGGACAAATAATCAAACTTTAAGTACAAATTATTATTATGGAAGTGGTTATTTGTTTGATGAGACCACAGGAAAATATAGCTTAACGGGAGTTACCTCTAGTGCTTTAGTTTGGAGTAGTAATTATAATGGTATTATTGCCAATACTCCTTATACCTGTAAAAGTACTTCTTCGTCTGGAACTTGTACGACAATGTATAAGATTACGAAGTATTCTTCTTCTACACAAGGTGTTGCTGTTTCTTATAAGAACTATGATGGAGCGGGAGTGTTGAATCATCTTGCACATTTAAATCAGGTCGCTTTAAAGTATTGTAACATTAAATATTCCTATAATGGGGTATGTGACAGTACTAGTAGTTGGAGTATTAATGATAGTGATTATCAAATCATTACCACAAATATGGGAACAAAAAAAATACTTAGTAATTGTAGTAGTGTTTATGGAAGTAGGGCATGCGGATTTAATAATGACTTAATTGATAATGGAGGGTATTATTGGTTTGCGACCCCTTATAGCGCTTCCTCGACGGGTACGTTTTCCTGGATTCCGTATACCCGGTACGTGAACGGCAACAACTCGCTTTTTGCGTACGGCGTGCGCCCAGTCCTACGCCTTCGGTCTTCGGTCAGCGTGATGAGTGGAAGTGGAACATATAAAGATCCATACGTGATTCAATAGAGTAATAAAATGTTTAATGGAGGTAAATTGTTTTGAGTGTATTTCATGTTTTAGAAATAGGAAGGCAACTTCATCGTAATACAGTATTTATTATTGATTGTTATGATAGGTATTATATTTATGATAAAGATTGCTATGTTATTTATCAAATTTTTCATTTTGATATTCATGGAGGGAAAAATATTTTTATTACCAATAAAATTGAGTATCTTCCTTATTTGATAAAAAAGTTAGAAGAAGAGAGTATAGATTATAAAGTTTTAGGTAAAAGACATGGATATAATATTGTTCATGAAAATAATTTTTTAGATAATCGGTATTGTAAAACTTTAAAAAAAGGAAAGTTAGTCTATCAAAGAACAAAAAAACTTAATCAAATTTATCATAAGTTGAATTATTTATTAAAAGATAATCCTAACAAGTTAACTCAGGTTTTAGATCAAATTGAGGAATTTGTTTATGTATAGTAATTATTTAACTCGGAAGAAAAAATATCCAAATAGTGTTGTTCTGATAAAAAGTGGTTCTTTTTACCGTACTTATGATTATGATGCTATTATTCTTTCTTATTTATGTTGCTATAAGGTGATTAAAAATGTTTTAGGGTTTCCAATTCGTTCTTTATCTAAAATTTTAAAGAAATTAAAGAGGGAAGAAGTTAATTTTGTTGTAGATAATGATGTTCATTTTTCTTTTGAAAATGATGATAATTATTTAACTTTATTGAATCAATCATTTGAAGTATATAAGTTAAGAATTAGAGTTGATAAGATTTATAACTATTTGAATGAGAATATTGAAAAAAATTTGTAAAGAAAGCAATTGGTGAGATAGAGGAGATAATAAATGAGAGATAAGTTAAAAATTATTATGTTGTATAAAAAAATTGTTTCTAGATATCTTGGCCTTGAATTGGCTTTTTCTAAGAAACATTATTATTTAAAAGATTTAGTAGAAAAAGAATTATTTTCTTTGTTAAAAGAAATTTATATTGTTAATGAATTATCTCAAAATCGTGATACTTTAGAGAAAAAGAGGAGTTTAGTTGGAAGAGGTAAATATTTGAACTTTTTATTAGAGATGTTAGTTGATTTTAAAGTTATGAGTGAGAAGCAATATAAAGTTTTGCATATTGAGTTGGAAAACATTTATTATTCTTTAGTAGGATGGATAAAATATGAGGGAAGAAGTAGTTAATTATTTAAGATTTTTAGATAATGAAGTTTTAGAAAAAATTCCTAATATTGAAAGAGAAACTTATCATGAATTAGTTAGTTTAAGTTATGGATTATTAAATTCTAAAAATATTTTAGAAGATATTAAAAGAATTAATTTTTTAGCAAATCTTCTTGTTCAAAAGAGAATGATTAGTTATAATTTATATATAGAATTTGGAGAGAGGATAAATGATATTATTATGTCTTTGAAGAGTTCTATGAAGGTGTAGAATTGTTAAGTGCTTCCTCGACGAATACGTTCAACTGGAATCCGAATAACCGGAACGTGAACAACAACAACTCGAACAATGCGAATGGCGTGCGCCCATTCCTAAATGATTTGGGGATATGATTAAGGTTATATTTGAATATTATTTAGGACAGATTTTATTCCTTGTATTTATACAAAAATTAAATAAGTTCAAATTAGTGTTAGTAATAAAATGAAAAGGCTAAGGAGGAAAAAGACTTATTTAGAGAAAAATATATTGAGTTGTATTTTTCTCTAAGTAAATCTTTATAAGAAATGAAAAGAGTTGGTAATATTTATCAGAGAGTGGTTCATATTCAAAATATTGAGTGTGCTTTTAATGAAGTCATGAAAACGACTAGAAATAAAAATAAGGTTATCTTATTTGATGATTATAAAATGGTATATATTTACCAGATTTATAAAGATATGCTTAATTGTACTTATCTTCCATCTTTGGTGAATGAATTTATTATTTATGAGCCAAAGAAGAGATTAATTGTTAGTCAAAGTATTTATGATAAAGTTATTAATCATTTGGTTAGCAGGGAGTTACTTATCCCTTATTTAACTCCTTGTCTAATTGATAGTAATGTTGCTAGTAGAAAGGGAAGAGGAACTTCTTATGGAAGAAAGCTTTATCTTCAATATCGTCGTATTATGGATAAGAAATATTCTAAATATTATTTATTGAAAATAGATATTCATGGTTATTTTAGGCATATTAAACATGATATTTTGAAAGAGAAGATAAAAGGGAAAATAAAGGATAAAAGAGATATTGATTTGATTTTTAAGATTATTGATAGTTATCCAGATGGTTGTCCAATTGGATTTATGACTAGTCAAATATTTGCTATTTTTTATTTAAATGATATTGATCATTTTATTAAAGAAGATTTAAAAATTAAGTATTATATTCGTTATCAAGATGATTTTTTACTGATTCATGAAGATAAGCAATATTTAAAGAAATGTTTAGATAAAATAAAAGTAAAGTTAGCAGAGATTGGATTAGAAGTAAATGATAAGACTAGAATTTATAAAAATAATGAAAATATGAATTTTATCGGTGTTAGGAAGAATAAGAAGTTTAGTAATAGGCATCGTACAATAAAAAAAGTTAATCAAAGAATTAAATTGCATAAAGAGAATAAAATTTCTTTTTCTTCGATTATTTCTAGTATTTCTTATTTAGAAAGAGGTGAATTTCAGTGATGAAAAAAAGAGTATTCATAATAGGTATTATTGTTTTAAGTTTTTTCTTTATCTATCTTTTTAGAGAGAATAATACTAAATCTCTTTTATCTTTAAAAGAAGTTAAGTATAATGGGAATAATTTGCTGATAAGTATAGATGGAAATAGTAGTGATACTCTACCTACTAGTGGAAATTATTATTTAGTTCGTTATGATTGTAAAAGTAGCGATACTACTGTTACTTGGGATAGGACAAACTATACTTTAGATGTTAGTAATAGTAATAAAAAGGGTGGAGTATCTTGTTATCTAGCCTTTCAAACTCACCCTAATTTAAGTGATATGCCTGCTGGTAGTTATGTTTCATATACTGGTAATAATGGATGTGAAGGAAATCATTGTAAGGGAGAGAACGCTAATTATGTTGATGATGATACGAATATGGGATATTGTTCTGATTCTTCTTATCGTTTTTCGGTTAGTGGTTGGCGAATAGGATATACGAAGGATGGTAGTGTTTATTTAATTAGTGCAGGAGCTCCTGAATGTTTATGTACTGATTCATCTGGTAATGCTGGAACTAGTTGTAGCAATTATGAAAATACAAGTGGTGTACCTAAACATTTGGCGAACTTAAATCAGGCATCTTTAAAATATTGTAATCAAGATTATGCTTATAATGGAGTGTGTGATGGGACGAGTAGCTGGAATGTCAATGGGAATGATTATCAGGAATTGACTTTAAATTTAGGTACTAAAAAATCATTAACTTCAAGTAGTAGTTCTTATCGAAAACAATCATATGGAGTAGGCTATGATTTAATTGATAATGGAAGCTATTATTGGTTTGCGACTCTTACTAGCGCTTCCTCGACGAATACGTTCTTCTGGTATCCGTATGGCCGGAACGTGAGCAACGGCCACTCGAACAACGCGAATGGCGTGCGTCCAGTCCTACGTCTTCAGTCTTCGGTCGTCGTTTTAGGAGGAAGTGGAACATATGAAGATCCTTATACGATAGGGAATAACACCTTTAGTATTAATAATGGAAATAAATATGTTAATGCTAGCGAGGCTTCTCAGGTAAAGTTAACTTTAGTTGGGTTATCTGGTGTTAGTCAGATGTGTATTAATACAGATAGTACAGGATGTAGTAATTATGTTGATTTTGCCTCTAGTTATACTTTAGATTGGAGTGGGCTAGCTGATGGGAAAAAGACTGTTTATGTTTATTATAAAGATAGTAGTGGTAATATTGTTGCTTCAATGAATCGTAGTATTATTTTAGATAAAACGGCGCCTACTAATAATTCTATTAGTATTGGTGATGGAAAAGGTCTTACTAGAACATTAACGATTTCTAGTACTGGAGCTAGTAAAATGTGTTTTTCTAATACAAGTAGTAGTGCTAGTAATTGTACAAATTGGGTTGACTATGCAACGAGTTATTCTTGGCGTCTTAGTGATGGAACGGGAAGTAAAACAGTATATGGATTTTTTCAAGATGAAGCGGGGAATATTAGCAGTAAAAGTGCAACTACAACAGTAACTTCTATTGTAGAATTTGTTATTGATGAAGATTTTAGTGATAGTACTTATGATAGTAAGATTACTGTTGCTGGTAGTGGAAGTTATCCATGGGTCGTTTCTGGTGGTCAATTTCAAAGCAATAATAAGGGAGTAAATAGTTCAGTTAGTACTTCTACTATTCAATTTACTCCAACGGTGGATGCTACTTTGTCCTTTGATTATGGTGTTTCATCAGAGAATAATTTTGATAAATTGACAATTACTTTAGCGGGAAATAATACAACAACAACGTTAGTTAATGCAATTAGTGGTACTAAAACAGGTACAGTATCAGGTATTGCTTTATCGAAAGGGGTCACTTATACTTTAACACTATCTTATTCAAAAGATAGTAGTAGTGCTAGTGGTTCTGATATTGGTTATATTGATAATCTAAAGACGCAGTCGTGATATGGGAGGATTTTATGGTGAAAGAAGATAAAAAGAATTTGATTGCTGTTATAGGTATTGTGGTTATTATTTTTGTTAGTATTGTTGTTTTATTCTATTTGCTTCCAAAGAATGGTCATGAAAAATCACTGGATTTAAAAAAGACAAGTAATAATTACACTTCAAAAGATGAGATGATTCGTTTTTTATATGATAGGTATCAAGTAGAGGATGGATATAAATTTTCTTTTGTTGGTAGTGATATAGGGGATAATTATGGGTTATATTATCAAAATAAGAAAGTTCTTTTTCGTGAATTTCCTAACATTTATAAGAATTATATTTTACTTGATTTAATTAATTATGATATGTATGGATACGATGAGGCGAGAAGTTGTTATTTTTATCCTCTTCAGGAATTTAAAGATGCTTACTTTAAATATTATGGTGAAGTTGATAGTTTTACTATTGATACTGACGAAAAATATTCACCTAGATTTTATTTAGATGAGGATAAGATTTGTATTACGAAAAATGAGGATAGTGGACAATATCATAAGGTAATTGATACTTATTTTGTAAATGGAATTTATAAGGATGATGAAATTATTATTTATGAGAGAGTTGCTTTTGTTCAGTTAAATGAAAAAACAATTGATTTTTATCAAGATTATGCGATGAAGAAGAAAGTTTATTCGTTGGATAGAGATGGTGTAGATTTATCCTTTATTCATCAGTCTAAGGTTGTTTCTAATGTACTTATGCAATATAAAGATAAGTTTTCTATTTATCTTTATCATTATCGTAAAGGAGAAGGGACCTATTATTTGGAATCTATTACAAATAGTTGAATTTATGATAAGTGTGAGGTATAATAATCGTGTTTTATTATGATTATTGTATTTATGTTACCAATATTTTTATGATTACTTGAAGATGAACATAATACGTTCATCTTTTTTAGGAGGGATTTTTATGTTTGGTGGAAGGTTTAGTAAGTTTCAAGAGAGACTTCGTAATATTCGTTTAACGCGTTCGAGAAAGCAACAATTTCAAAAGGATAATGAACAGTATGTGGTGGATAAGGTAGATGAGATTAAAAAAGTTGTTCGTGCTGATGGTGCAGTTGTGAGAAAAAGAAGACCTGTTGGTATTTCTGAAAAGGAGAAAAAAGAAGTTAAAGATCTTTCAAAAGGTGAAGGATTTGTTCAGGATAATTCTTTTTCAAAGAAGTCTTCTACTAAAGAAACAAAAGAGGAACCTCTTGTATTGAAAAAGGAAGATGTTTCTTTAGAGAAAGCGAATGCAGAGCAAAATTCTTTGAAAGATAAAGTTCAAGAAATAGAGAAAAAGAAACCAAAATTACCAAGAAAAAAAGGCCTTTCTTTTTCTGATGATTTGAAACAAAAAGATGATTCTTTAGAAAAGGATAATATTGATGATGAAAATCGTTATCAGTATTCTTCGTCAAAGAAGAAAGATATTTCTTCTCTAGGTCAAGATATTATTTATCGAATTCGGGATCAATTTGAGGAATATTTAGATGAGATTGAGGTGTTATCTGGGGAAGTTTTCTTGTTGGAAAAAAGTAATGAAAATGAGGTAGAGTTAAAGAAAGTTCTTGCGTTAAAAGAACGTATACATGAGTTAATTGAAGAAGTTAATCAAATTATTCAGCAGTATAATTTGTATAGAAAAGCGAATATGGTGGATATGTCTACTTCTTTAAATGATTCTGTGTTGGCCGATGATATTATTCTTTACCGTGAATTATTAGATAAAGAGGGACAGGAAAAGAAATTTGTCCAGGAGTATAAGATGCTAGATGAATTTCAATTGCTATATCTTCGATTACAGGATATTCGGGATGAGGTTTCTTTTGTAGATAAGAAAATTGTTGATAAGAGTATGGATTATCAACAACGGGATAAAAAATATTATGATCTTCGTCAAAAAATGAAGATAGAAAATGAGGTTTTAATGAAGTGTGATGAAGATATTAAGGAGAAGGAATCTTATTTTAAAAGGTTAATGGAGCGGGTTTCTAAAATTGATAAGGAAGAATATATTACTTGTCATTTAAAGGGAGTGGATGCTCTTTTAGATAGTGGTATTCGCTATATGGGAATGATTTTCCTTTCTCCTTTTAGTGGCTTGCTTCCTTCCATTGGCATTCAGACTTTAGTTGCGCGAAAAATGGTTAAAGAGGCTTATCATCAAATTCATTTTGAAGAAGAAAAAAATATTCGTTATTCTGCTGTGGATTATCAGTTTGAAATTTCTAAGAATTTAAATGATATTGACTTTACTTCTTCGCTGCTTTCTAATACGTTAAGTGATGTAAAAAACTTGAGGGAAGATTTTTTATTACAATACCAATCGCATATTCCTGGTTATGAAGAAACTTTACAAAAACTAGAAATTTTAGAAAATAAATTAATTCATCATCAAAATAAAGTGGAGATCATCAAAAAGCATCTTAAGAAAAGTCAAAAGATAAATGAAGATAAGATGATTCGTGTTCGTAAGTTAAACCAGGAGTAATATTTTTAGAAGTTAGGGATTTTTTCGCTAATTTCTTTTTTTTATGGTTTATTTTTTTAAAATATGATACTATTATTTTAGAGTGAGGATAGGTGATATTATGTTTGAGGTAATTGATCAAGATACTTCGGTTAAAATGATGGCATTGCCATTGTGCAAAATTTTGTATCAAAAGAGTCGCTATGTTATTTATGCGATTCGTAGGGAGAAAAGTGATGTTAATCTTTTTGTTAGTAAGTTAGTTGAAAATAGTCAAGGATACGCTATGGATGATTCTTTTTCTTGTGGTGAAAAAGAAATGTTCGATTCATTGGTAGAGAAATTGATTAATTTGGTGCCTTTGAAAGAAATAGAAGATTTAGGTTTTTCTATGATATTAGATATTTCTTTAACTGGTACGCAATATTATTGTATAGAAAAGTGTTATATTAGTAGTATTCCTTTAACAAAATTAAAGGAGATAATGAAGTATTATTCTTTTGTGAGAAAGGATATGTTTGATAGTCCTGTTTTAGGTGTTCAAGAGGATAAAAAAGTTTTGGCGGAAGGAGCAGTAGGTAATATCCTTTTCATTTTATTTGGGGTTGTTGTTCTAATTTTTTGTTTGGTTATGATATTTATGGTAATTTTTAAGAAATAGGAGGGATCTTTATTATTGTTGTGAGTGATGTTTCTAAATGTTTTGAAAAAAAAGTTTCTCGTAAAAAAATACAAAAATTTTATGCGGATAGAGATTTGTCGTTTCAAGTTCATGAGGGGGAAATTTTGGGGATTCTCGGGCCAAATGGAGCGGGGAAAACAACATTACTTCGAATGTTAGCGGGGTTAATGGTCCCGACAGCCGGTCAAATTGAAATTGATGAGATGGGGTATTTAAAAAAGGGAAAAGATATTCGTCAAGAAATTGCTTTTCTATCTGGAAGTACTAAATTATATAAGGATATTTCTCCTTTGGAACTTCTTCAAATGTGTGGAGAGTATTATGGGGTAGAAAGGTACGTACTGGATGAGAGGATAAAGGAAATTGTGAAAAGATTCCAAATGGAAGAATTTTTATATCAAAGAATTGAAAATTTATCTACGGGTCAATATCAACGAGTTAGTATTGCTCGCTGTTTAATTCATAATCCTAAGTATTATATTTTAGATGAGGCTACTAGTGGTTTGGATGTTATTTCTAGTCAAATTATTATTGATTTTATTTTGGAAGAAAAACGTCGCGGTAAGGGAATTATTTATTCTACGCATTACATGGAAGAAGCAGAGGGAATATGCGATCGGGTTATTCTTATGGATCATGGTAAAATTTTGATTTATGATCAGGTAAAAAATATTTTAAAGAAAACGAAAACAAAGAATTTGAGAGAAGCATTTTTTGCATTAGTTAGGAGGAATGAGGAATGCGATTAGTTTGGGTTACGGTAAAAAAGGAATTACGTTCTATTTTTCGTGATAAAAAAACGGTTGCTACATTGTTGCTATTTCCAATTTTGATTCCGATGATAATTTTTTTGTATGCAGATTTGTATGAAAATCAATTAAAAGATGATATGTATTTGATTGGGGTGGATTATTCTCTTTCTCAAAGTGAGATGGAATATATGGATAGTGCGAATTTAAAGAGTAAGTATTATTCTAATCAAAAAGAGATGGAACGCGCATATGCTAAAGGAGAAATTTTGGGTTATATTGATCGAGATTGGGATAATAAGTATAAGATTTATACAAATGTTGATTCATCTGATGGAATGAAAATTCAGAGTTATGCTACGGCTTATTTAGAGGGGTATAAAAATTATCTGGCTCGGGTGTATTTAATTGGAGAGAATGTTGATGTGGAGCGTACGTTTCAACAAATTGATTATGATGTGGTGAATTTGGAGGGAGAAAATTTTTTGATGAACTTAATGTTTACCATTTCTTTTACTTATATTGTTATGTCAATTGTTATTGCGACGACGAATATGGCGACAAACGCTACTGCGGTTGAGAAAGAAAATGGAACTTTAGAGACGATTCTTACTTTCCCTGTTTCCTCTAAAAACTTGATTTTAGGAAAATATATTGCGACGGTTTTGATGGGCTTTCTTGCCTCTTTTATTGGATTATTTTTAACTATTATTAGTTTGCGTGTTGTTATTTCTTGTTTTCCTAATTTTTCTCATTTGTCTTATCAAGTTGGTGGATTGGGCATTCTTTCTTCTTTAGCGATTATTTTGATGGCTTCTTTATTTATTGGTGGACTTAGTATTATGCTTACTAGTTTTACTAAGAGCTATAAAGAAGCTCAGTCGGTTAGTTCGGTTTTGAATATTTTGACTGTGATTCCGATGATGATTTCTGTGATGGGAGTTACTGTACATCGATGGTTTTATTTGGTTCCTATTTTTAATTATACACAAGGATTAATGGATATTTTTGCTGGTAAAATTTCTATTCTTCAGATTTTAATGATTATTCTTTCTTCTTTGCTTTATGTTGTTATTATTCTTTTTTCTATTATTAGGCAGTATCAATCAGAGAAAGTTTTATTTGGTAGGTAAGAAATGAAAAAGAAAACGATTATTGTTGGTGGCTTGGTATTGTTGATTTTTATGGGGATTGGTTTCTTTTTCTTGCAGGATCGGCTAGATGATTATTATGAGATGATTAATTCTCGTACTTTAAAGAAAAATCATTTAAAAGATGATACTTACGTTTGGAATCGATTTACTTCGGCTCAAGAAAAGGTAGATGATGAGGTTTCTTCTTTAACTTTAGAAAAAATTAAGAATGGAGATGATGATTCTTTTTCTTCTGCTTTAGGAATTGTTTATCATAATTTTTCTGATAGAAAGAGAAGAAATGAAGTTGGTCTTTCTTCTTTAACTGAGTATATTCATGAGGTTAATGATTCTTCTAATATGAAAGAATTAGAAACAGTAATTAATCGGATTGAAAATGAATTGGGTATTCCTATTTTTACTCAGGCGGTGGTTGATCTTGATTTTGAAGATACAAGTAAAAATTTACTTTATTTTTATCCTGTTTCTTTTGCTTTTGGGGCTAGTAGTGATTATTTTACTGATGATGATTATCTTTTGTATCGTGCTTATTTAAAAAGGGCTATTATTCAATTAATGGAAGTTTATGGCTATTCTAAGGAGTTAGCACATCAGATTTCCGATGAGTTGATTGACTTTTATCAGAAATTAAGTCTTCATACAAAATCTAGTGAAGATTTGTCGGATGTGGGGAATCTTTATCATAAGGTAGAGATGAGTGAGATGTGTGCACTTTATTCTCATTTGGATATGGTTCAGTATTTCACTTTAAAAAATGAAAACAATTTGGTTTATAATTTGATCGATCAAGTGCAATATCAAAATATTAATGCTTATTTTACTTCAGAATATTTAGAGATTTGGAAGAAGCATTTGTTGGTGATGATTTTGTCTAATTATGCCTCTTATTTGTCAGATGATTATGCAAAAGTGGTGTTACGTTTGCAGGCAGGAATTCAGGGAGGGGCAGAGAAAAAATTAGATGATTTGGCTTTGGATGGTGTTATTGATTTATTTTCATCAGAAATTTCTTCTCTCTATGCTAAGCGATATGCGAATGCAGAGAAAAAAGAATATTTACAAAAGATGTTTGGAACAATAAAAAATACTTATCGTGAAATGATACGGTCTAATTCTTGGCTTTCTCAGGAAACGAAAGAGAAAGCATGCTTAAAGTTG